>JBGMRC010000101.1:1319-5408 GCA_048061075.1 bacterium
AAGATCCCAGTTAATGAACCGACCCATAAGTTCATGGCCGTTCTCCATCTTCAGCCCGGTGCCAAGCGCGCTCTTTTCCGAATATCCAAGTCCCGACCCCGAGCCGGACGACCTGGAGTCCATGGCGGCAAAAGGAACCGGATCACCCGAATGAGTCTTCATGGCCAAAGGTGTAGCATGGTCCGGCAGAACCATGACCCGGCATGGCCCCGCGCTTTCCAGCCCCTCAAGGACTGGACCCACGACTTTGGCATCGAAATCCTCTATAGCCCTGATCTTGTCGGTCAGTGAACCTCCGTGGGAGGCCTCATCGGGAGCCTCCACGTGCACATATACGAGATCAACATCACCGAGAGCATCCAACGCATACTGCGCCTTACCCTCATAATTGGTGTCCAGATATCCTGTAGCTCCGGGAACATTAATAACCTTAAACCCCAGGGAAACACCTATGCCCCGCAACAGGTCCACAGCTGTGATCATCGCACCCTTAAGACCGTACCTGTTAAAAAAAGCAGGGAGCGCCGGGCGTCTGCCCTGCCCCCACAGCCAGACAGAATTTACAGGACTCTTGCCTCCCTTAAGCCTTTCCCTGTTTACAGGGTGGTCGGAAAGTATCCCCATTGATCTTGAAATGATACCCAGAACCTTGTCAGCGGCAGGACCTTTCGGCCATCCGTCTCCCACAGGGCGGTCTGTAAGATCATGAGGCGGCTCCACTTCCAGTTTATCAATTCCCTCTCTCCATACCAGGAGGTGTCGGTATGAGACTCCAAGATGAAGCTCAACGCCCTCCTCCTTCAGTCCGGCGGCAAGGGAATCTACTACCCTTTCAGCCTCCTCGGCGGTGGGATGCCCACCGGCAAAATCCACCATGAGCCAGCCGGGATCAAGTTCTCCCGGCGGAAGGTCGGTCACGACTCCGTTCGGACCCGCTACCCCCAGTGTCACCAGGTTGCAGCGGAAAGCCACGTCATCGGGACCCATCTCCACACCCATCCCTGCGGCCTCCAGTGGAGACCGCCCCGTGTAGATGGAGGCCGGATCGTAGCCAAGTACGGAAAGGTTCGCTATATCGCTTCCCTTGACCATCCCTTCCGGTATCGTCCTGGCAAGGCCGATCACCCCGCGTGAGGCGATACTGTCCATATTGGGTGTTTTAGCCTCCTCCAGCGGGGTCCTTCCGCCAAGTTCCACAAGAGGCCTGTCCGACATCCCGTCGCCGAGGAGGATCATATATTTGTATTTCCCGCTCAAACCACAACTCCTGATGAGATCATGCGCATGAGAAAACTACCGTTAAGCACCGTATCAAGGGCGTCGATCTCCTCAATAGCCGTCATCATGCTGGAATAGGCAGCCTCATGTGTGAGCATGAAAAGGGGCACTCCGTCGCCCTTCACGTCCTCCCTGCCCCTCTGTATCACCGAACCGATGCTTATACCGTGGGACCCGAGTATACCGGATATCGTCGAAAGGACTCCCGGCCTGTCATGGGCGTTGATGCGCACGTAAAATTCACTAACAGTATCGCCAGCGAGGGTGAGAGCCGAATCGCTTTGATTTCCCAGCCGATAGCCTGCCACGGGAACGCGGCCCACAGCTCCTGAGAGAATGTCCCGCCCGCAGGAAACGATGTCCGCGACAACAGCACTCCCCGTAGGCAGGCTCCCCGCGCCCCGGCCGTAATAAAGGGACGGCCCAAGGTTGTCGTCCTGTATATATACGGCGTTAAAAACCCCATCCACAGCGCTCAACGGGTGGCCGTAGGGAACCAGGGTGGGATGGACCCATGCCTCCACCCTGTCGTCAACGCGATCTGCCGAAGCCAGAAGCTTCACACAGTAGCCGAACTCTTCGGCCATTTCCAGGTCCATGAGAGTGATCCTGGAGATCCCCAGATGGGGGAGGTCATTGGGGGAAACCGGTACGTTAAAGCAGAGGTTTACCATGATGGCCAGCTTTTGAGCGGCATCCACACCCTCCACATCCATGGATGGGTCCGCCTCAGCATAGCCCCTATTCTTTGCCTCCTCCAGGATCTCATCAAACTGTTTTCGCTCACGATGCATCCGGGTGAGTATGTAGTTACATGTACCGTTTATTATTCCGGTTACGGACCGGATCCTGTTGGCAACGAGACCAACCTTGATGGTGCGCACAAGGGGGATCCCTCCGGCTACGCTGCCCTCAAAGCCGAGCGTAACGCCTTTCTCCTCAGCCCCGCCAACAATTTCTGACCAGTGGGTTGCCAGCAGGGCCTTGTTGGCCGTGACGACGTGCTTGCCCTGCTCAAATGCCTCCAGTATCAGGGACCGGGCAGGTTCTATACCCCCTATGAGTTCAACGACGATCTCTACTTCCGGATCCCGAACGACTTCCTCTGCGCTCGTTGTGAGAATACTCTTATCGAGTCCGGCGGACTGAAGACGCTGCTCGTCCAGATCCGCCGCGCGAACGATCTCTATTGGCGCGCCCAGGCGGTGTTCCAGGACATCCCCGTTTTCCCTGAGGATCTGGAGCGTTCCACTCCCCAGGGTGCCAAGACCTATGATCCCGATCTTAACGGGCCTCATCAACCATCCTTTCTCACAGCATCCGCCACGAGATCGCCCATGGCCGCGCAGGAGACGAGTTTGCATCCCTCGCTCATAATGTCACCTGTGCGATAACCGTTACCCAGCACCTCTTCCACAGCCTTACGTACAGACCCTGCAGCTTCATCCATCTCAAAGGAGATCTCAAACATCATCGCCATGGACAGGATCATGGCCAGCGGGTTTGCCTTACCTTCGCCGGCAATATCAGGGGCGCTTCCGTGAACAGGCTCGTAAAGGGCTGAGCCACCGCCAAGGCTTGCGGAAGGCAGCATTCCAATGGAGCCGGTGAGCATCGCCGCCTCATCGGACAGAATGTCCCCGAAAAGATTACCGGTGACAATTACGTCGAACTGACCGGGATCCCTGATGAGCTGCATGCTGGCGTTGTCTACGAACTGGTGATCAAGCTCAATATCGGGGTAATCAGCGGCGACCTCTGTCACCACCTCCCTCCAGAGTCCGCTCACTTCCAGAACGTTGGCCTTGTCTACCGATGTGACTTTTTTCCGTCTCCTCCCGGCAGCGTCAAAGGCCACCCTGGCCACCCTGGCTATTTCCTCTTCGTTATACCTCATAGTGTTGACGGCTTCTCTCCCTGAGCTTGTGTTCTGCCTTCCCCTGGGCTCCCCGAAATAGATATCAGAGACCAGTTCACGGACAACCAGCAGATCGATGCCGGACACAACCTCCGGACGGAGAGTGGATGCGTGCACGAGGGACTCGTGAACACTGACAGGTCTCAGGTTGGCGTAAAGGTCCAGGATCTGCCGAAGGGCCAAAAGCCCCTTTTCCGGCCTCTTGTCGGTGGGCAGATCATCCCACTGAGGACCGCCTACGGCCCCGAGAAGCACCGCGTCTGCGTTTCTGGCCGCCTGAACGGTCTCATCGGAGACAGGGGCTCCCTCTGCTTCGATGGCGGCCCCGCCCACCAGTGCCGATGAGAGAGCAAACCCCGCGTTGAAGCGTTCACCGCATATCTCCAGGACCTTGATAGCCTCTGCTGTTACCTCGGGTCCGATCCCGTCGCCTTCCAGAACGAGAATGTCGTAATTTTTTCCGCTCATTTACCCGTCTCCTTGAGGATAAATGGTATAAGCCCGCCGGCCTCTATAAGCTCCACCATGAATGGCGGAAATGGCTCAGCCCTGTATTCTGTACCCCTGGTGATATTGCGGATAACTCCGGTAGCCGCATCTACTTCCAGTTCGTCGCCGGACGCCGTTTGGGCAGATGCCTGTGCCGACTCGAAGATAGGAAGGCCCATATTGAAGGAATTCCGGTAGAAGATCCTCGCAAAAGAAGGGGCTATAACACAGGACACTCCCGCCGCCTTTATGGCAATGGGTGCGTGCTCCCTGGAGGAGCCACAACCGAAGTTTTTGCCCCCAACGATCATGTCACCGGCAGAAACCCTGGACGGAAAATCAGGGTCCGCGTCTTCCATGCAGTGCGCCGCCAGTACATCCGGATCGGAAGTATTCAGGTATCT
>JBGMRC010000102.1:0-5351 GCA_048061075.1 bacterium
CACAGGTTCATGGGTTGGGACGGCCCGATCCTCACTGACAGTGGTGGTTTTCAGATAGTGAGTCTTTCCGAGCTGGCCAGGGTGAGCGATGAGGGAGTCGAATTCCAGTCTCATCTGGATGGAAGCCGTCACTTTCTCACTCCAGAGCTTGCGGTGAAGATCCAGGAGGAGCTTGGAGCGGACATTGCCATGTGCCTGGATGAAGTAGTTGGATTTCCGACGGAAAAAAAGGAAATGCAGAATGTCGTTGAAAGGACACTAGCCTGGGCCCAGCGCTGTGCCCGGGCCCGGACAAAGAAGAACATGGCCCTGTTCGGAATAGTTCAGGGAGGGGTTTTCGACGACCTCCGCGCATCCTGTGCTGCTTCGTTAGTTGAGATGGACTTCGACGGTTACGCTGTGGGCGGCCTGGCGCTGGGTGAACCCAGGGAGTTGACGTGGCAATCTGTTAAAATAGCCGCCAGAGCACTGCCCCGGGATAAACCCCGCTATCTGATGGGAATGGGTACTCCCGATGATCTGCTCACCGGAATAGATAACGGTATGGATCTTTTCGACTGCGTTATACCAACGAGAAACGCCAGGAACGGAACCCTTTTCACCAGCAGGGGCAGAGTGTCCATAAAGATCGCGGCCCACAGAGAGGATCCGGCGCCGGTGGATCCTGAATGCGGTTGTTATACATGCAGGAATTTTTCCATAGCTTATCTCAGGCACCTTTTCGTGAGCGGCGAGATGTTAGGATTTAGGTTGAATACGATACATAACATAAGCTATTATACCCAACTTGTTTCAGGAGCCCGGCAAACTATTGTAGATGGAAACTTCGAGGATTTTCTCCAGGCGACAAGAGGCCGCTGGAATGATCCACTCGATGACGGTCCGGAGGACTGACTGCCGGATTTAAATAAGAGAAAATGGCATTCGTTGATGCCATCAGATTTAAAGGAGGATTTACAATGTTCGTAGCTACTGCATATGCTGCCCAGGGGGCAACGGGTTCAACAGGGGGATTATCGGCATTCGCGCCGCTGATCATTCTCTTTATAATCTTTTATTTCCTGCTGATAAGACCACAGCAGAAGAGGGCCAGGGAAACCCGGACCATGCAGGATTCTATCCAGGTGGGTGACACTATCATAACCAATGGTGGTCTTTACGGAACCATCAAGCGCGTTGACGGTCAAATTATAACCCTGCAGTGCAGCGACAGGGTTTTCATCAAGATAATAAAAAAGGCCATATCCACCAAGGTAGATCCCCTTACCATGGAGGAAGCCGAGGACGAGTAATAAAACATAGATTTGGGGTCAGACCTCACTTTCTTACTTTTTTGTGAATGTTCGAAAAAAGTAAGAAAGTGAGGTCTGACCCCAATCATCAGGAGGAACGATGCGCGGTAGAGTGAGAACAAAATTTATTCTCGTCATGGCAGTGCTTGTATTTGCCCTTGTTTCGGTTACACCATCGCTGACATCCTCTTTACCTGGTTGGTGGAAAAAGATCCTGCCCTCAAAGGCTGTACAGCTGGGTCTCGACCTCAAGGGTGGAATGGAACTCCTGCTGGAGGTCCAGACCGAAGAGGCCGTAACCAATGCGCTTGCCAGGCTGGCAAGTGACCTTAAAACGGCCATGAAGGATGAGAGGATCCGCTATACAAAGGTGGAGCCATCCGGACCCAACAGGATCACTATCGAGGTACGCAGGGAAAAGTACAGGGACCCGGCAGCCCAGCTCATCCGTGAACAGTTTCCGGGTCTGTTCTCCATCGAACAGAGCCCCACCCGTATAGCTGTGAGCTATCCGGACAAGGAGCGGCTAAGGCTCATGGAAAGCTCTGTTGTACAGGCACTGGAGACGATCAGGAGCCGCGTGGATGAGTTTGGAGTCGCGGAGCCTACAATACTCAGGCAGGGGACTGACCGTATACTGGTCCAGCTGCCGGGTGTCAAGAATCCGGCCAGGGCTGTTCAACTGGTGAAGAGGACCGCTGTTCTCAAGTTCATGCTTGTGGATGAAGGCGCGTCCGCCGACAACCCTCCCCGGGGGGCTGTGATCTACTACTCGAGGACCTATGATGCAGCCACAGGTCAGGTTTCAAGGCTCCCCTATGTTCTCAAGGACAGGGTCCTGCTGACGGGCGATACTATTCGAGACGCCCGGGTGAAATACGATTCCCAGTTCAACCAGCCGTATGTATCACTGACCTTCGACAAGGTGGGATCGAGGATATTCGAGCAGTTAACAGGCGAGAACGTCAAGAAAAGGCTTGCCATCGTACTGGATGACAACGTCTACTCGGCTCCTGTGATCCAGGAGAGAATATCGGGGGGGGAGGCTCAGATCTCGGGAGGCTTTACTCCTGATGAAGCGACGGATCTGGCAATTGTATTGAGGGCGGGTTCCCTTCCCGCGCCGGTAAAGATCCTCCAGAAGTGGACGGTCAGCCCTACACTGGGAGCGGATTCCATACGCAAGGGGCTGCTCTCCATACTCTTCGGATTTGTGCTCGTAATTGTCTTCATGGTTCTGTACTACAGGCTGTCGGGCGCAATTGCCAATGTTGCCCTTATCCTGAACATAATTCTTATCATGGCGGCGCTTGCGCTGCTTCAGGCAACGCTGACACTTCCCGGTATAGCCGGAATTGTTCTCACGATCGGAATAGCCGTGGATGCGAACGTGCTTATTTTCGAGAGGATAAGGGAGGAGCTCAGGACGGGCAAAACGGTTAGAGCCGCCATCGATAGCGGCTACGGTAAGGCGTTCCTCACCATCGTAGACGCCAATGTTACGACGCTCATTGCCGCGGTCGTTCTATTCCAGTTCGGTACCGGCCAGGTAAAGGGATTTGCCGTGACCCTGAGCATCGGTATCCTTGCCAGTATGTTTACGGCGATCTTTGTCACGAGGACTATCTTCGAGGCTTATCTGGAGTCCCGTACTGTGAAAAAACTCAGTATCTGAACCAGCCTGGAGACGCAAAGGGAGTAGTCGATGGAGTTTATCAGACCTGATATCAATATAGATTTTGTCGGAAAGAGACTTGTAGCCATGATAGCCTCCCTTGTCCTTATCCTCCTGGGGCTTGGTACTATGGTTCTCAAGGGAGGACCCCTTTATGGTATCGATTTCGCCGGGGGAACCCTTGTCCAGTTGAAGTTTGCCCAGCATCCCGACATCGGGAGGGTACGGCAGGCTCTTAACCAAAGGGGGATGGGGGCTGCCATCATACAGTCCCTGGGCGAAGAGAAGATCTCGGTGCGCGTAAAGAGCGAAGTAGGGCAGCAGGATACCGTTTCCGATGATATTTACGGGGCACTGGCGGTAGATTTCGGTGAAGACGGAGTTTCAGTTGAGCTGGTTGAGATGGTTGGTCCACAGGTGGGCGCTGACCTGAGGCGGAAGGGGATGCTGTCGATCCTCTATGCCATTGTGGGTATACTTATATACATTACCCTGAGGTTCCAGTTCAGATTCGCCCTGGGAGCCATTGCGGCGCTTGTTCACGATGTACTGATCACGATCGGTGTTTTCAGTGTTTTCGGGAAGGAGTTCACCCTTCCTGTAGTCGCGGCACTGCTGACGATCATCGGTTACTCTCTTAACGATACAATTGTCGTATACGACAGAATAAGAGAAAACATGCGCAGATCACCAAAGGATGACCTGGCGGGAGTTGTCAATAGCAGTATCAACCAGACTCTCAGCCGGACTGTCCTCACCTCCGGTACGACCCTATTCGTCGTACTGAGTCTGTTCCTTTTCGGCGGTGAAGTGATACACGACTTTTCCTTCGCCCTGCTGGTAGGGATCCTGGTAGGAACTTACTCTTCTATTTATATAGCAAGTCCAATTCTTCTACTTGGTTCGAAAACTCTGGTGGTATCGGGGAAAAAATAAGCCATGATCGCGGTTCTGGGATGGTTTGTCTTCTGGGTGATTCTGGCAGCGTCTGTCCCGGTGCAATGATAGCAGTGCTTATTGTTTCGCTTGTAAAGGGATAGCAACAGTGGTTGAGAGAAAAAAATGGGTCTTGAGGCCCCAGGCCCCAAAAGCAGCCGATGATCTTGTCCAGCATCTGGATATAACGCCCATGATGGCTCAGATCCTTATCAACCGCGGTCTTGATGATGTTCAGGAGGCCAGGGGATTTATCGACTGTCATCTGGGCGATCTCGACGATCCCTTCATGGTTGGTGATATGGAAAAAGCCGTGGCCAGGATCATTGCGGCCCTGGGAAAGGAAAAGATCCTGATTTACGGTGATTATGACGTGGACGGTGTTACGGCCACATCACTCCTCGTGCTGTTTCTTCGGGATCTGGGTTTTTCAGCCTATTACTACATTCCCAATCGTGTGAACGAGGGTTACGGAATCAACATTGAGAGTATCGAACGGTTCCGACAGAAGGGAATAAGCCTCATAATCACCGTGGACTGCGGGATCTCCTCGATCCAGGAGATCGAGTACGCCAAGACCCACAATCTTGGCGTCATCGTAACCGATCACCACGAGCCGCCGGCTCAGCTTCCCTCTGCCGATGCCCTGATAAACCCGCTGCTCGGCAGCTGCTCCTTCCCATATAAATCCCTCTCCGGTGTCGGTCTTGCTTTTTATTTAGCGGCCGGTCTCAGGAAAGGGCTCAGGGACAGCGGCTTTTTCGATGACCGACCGGAACTTTCCCTCATCGATTACCTCGACCTGGTAGCAGTGGGTACCATTGCTGATATTGTTCCTTTAACGGGCCTGAACAGGATCCTGGTCAAAGCGGGAATGGAACAGATAAACAGGAGTCCCCGGTTGGGAATCAAATCGCTTCTATCGGTCTGCGGGCTCCAGGTTGGACAGGTGGATTCATCTTCGGTTGCCTACCGGATAGCGCCCAAAATTAATGCCGCCGGCAGACTGTCCGACGCTTCTGCCGGAGTCAGGCTTCTTACCACCGATAATCAGGATGATGCCGATCGTCTCGCCGGTTACCTGGACGTGGAGAATGTGGAGAGACAGCGGATAGAGGAGAGGATCTTCAACCAGGCGGTGGACAAGATCATGGGCAGCAGTAGTATAGAGAAAAAGCAGAGTATAGTCCTGTATTCAGCCGACTGGCACCCGGGGGTTATCGGTATAGTGGCATCCCGGCTGATGGAAAGATACTATAGGCCCACGATCCTTCTCTCCATGGAGGATGGAAAATGCAAGGGGTCAGCCAGGGGTATCCCCGCATTTCACCTGTACCAGGGACTACTGAAGTGCCAGGACCTGTTGACTGAATTCGGCGGGCACAAATATGCCGCCGGGGTCAAGATGGATCTGAAAAACGTTGATGAATTCTGTGAGAGATTCGAAC
>JBGMRC010000103.1:0-5347 GCA_048061075.1 bacterium
GTAACTCCATGCTGCGTCTCGTTAATGCATTTCTTCAGCCACTCCATTTCCGGTGAGAACCAGTAGCCGTTGTAGATCAACTCCGAGAAACGCGGCACCAGGGAGTCTCTCAGGTGCATAACCTCCCGATCCATGGTCATGGATTCCACAGCGCGGTGGGCGTGATACAGAATGGTGCCGCCGGGTGTTTCATACACGCCCCGTGACTTCATACCGATATATCTGTTTTCCACGATGTCCACGCGCCCGACCCCATGCCTTCCTCCGATCTCATTGAGCTGTGCCAGTAAAGATGCCGGTGTCAGGCTCACGCCGTCTACTGCATAGGGAACACCGTCCTCGAACTCAACGTCTACATATTCCGGTTTGTCGGGAGCCTTTTGGGGGGCTACAGACAGTGTGAACATGGATTCATCCGGTTCTATCCACGGGTCTTCCAACACGCCGCCCTCGTAGCTTATGTGCATCAGGTTGCGGTCGCTGCTGTAGGGCTTTTCCTTCGTCACGGGAATGGGTATATCACGCCTGCGGGCGTATTCCATCAGAGCTGTCCGGCTGTCTAAGTCCCATTCTCTCCATGGCGCGATGACAGTGACGCCCGGCATCAGGGCGTGGTATGCAAGCTCGAACCGCACCTGGTCGTTGCCCTTCCCGGTGGCTCCATGTGAAACAGCGTCCGCACCGGTACGCTTTGCTACATCTATCTGGGTTTTTGCGATAAGAGGTCTTGCGATGGAAGTTCCGAGCAGGTAATAGCCCTCGTAGACAGCGTTGGCTTTCAGTGCCGGAAATATGAAATCCCTCACGAATTCCTCCCTGACGTCCTCAATAAACACTTCACTGGCGCCTGTTCTGAGAGCCTTTTCCTTTATGCCTTCCAGTTCATCGCCCTGCCCGAGATCTGCGGCGAAGGCGATAACCTCACACTGGTACTCCTCCTTCAACCAGGTAAGAATAACGGAAGTATCAAGCCCCCCTGAATATGCAAGTACGACTTTATTGACTTTCGGCTTATTGCCCATAGATAATTCCTCGAATTGCCATATTTTAGTCCCAGGTTCCAAGTTCCAGGTTTCAAGGCCAATGAAAATTAACTAGAAACCAGAAACTAGAAACAAGAAACTATCACTTCAGAATCCACTTCAGCAGCGCCTTCTGTGCGTGGAGCCTGTTTTCCGCCTGGTCGATTATAATGGACTGGCCGTGTTCCATCATCTCATCGGTTATCTCCTCGCCCCGGTGGGCGGGCAGGCAGTGCATCAATTTTGCTCCCGGTTCAGCGGCTTTAAGGATCCTGGAGTTGAGCTGATAGGGTAAAAGTTCAGTCCTGCGCCTCCCGGATTCATCCTCCTGGCCCATGCTTGTCCAGACATCGGTGTAGAGGAACTCCGCTCCCGCGGCAGAGGCAGCGGGATCACGCTGGATCTGGATTGAACCCCCTGATTTTTTAGAGAACTTTCTGCCTGTTTCAAGAAATTCCTCATCCGGATCATAACCTTCGGGGCAGGCGATCGTGAGGTTGAGGCCCAGCATGGCGCATCCGATGATGAGGCTGTTCGCTACATTGTTTCCGTCGCCGAAATAGGAGATGTTGGTACCCTCCAGACTGCCCCTGTGCTCCAGCACCGTGAGGAGGTCTCCCAGTATCTGACATGGATGGGCCCTGTCTGTCAGGGCGTTTATCACGGGAATATCCGCCTCGCTGGCCAGAACTTCAATAGTGTCGTGGGAGTATGTTCTTGCTACCAGCGCAGACAGGTAGCGGGAAAGGACATGCGCGGTATCGTAAAGGGATTCTCCCCTGGATAGCTGCACGTCCTTGGAGCTCAGGAAGATCGTCTGGCCGCCAAGCTGATATATCGCCACTTCGAAGGAGACTCGAGTCCTGGTTGAGGGTTTTTCGAACAGCAGCCCGATGCTTTTTCCGAGCAATGGACAGTCAGAAGGCCCCTGGGTTGACGCGCCTTTCATCTCCAGCGCGCTGTGTATCAAACCTGCCACCTCTTCTGGTGCCAGATCGTTGAGTGTCAGGAAATCTCTCTTCACGCTGAGCTACCTCCAGAGTTATGGAGACTGTCTGAGAGGGCTGATAGCATACTATCCATGTCCTCCTCAGAGATAGTGAGGGGCGGCGTGAATCTGAGAGTCCGCTCCTGAACCACAGTTACGAGGTATCCCTTCTTCATCATATCCTCAACCAGCGGTGCTGCCGGCCCGTCCAGCTCTAGTCCCAGCAGGAGGCCGGTGCCTCTTACGTCAACTACAAAGGAGTGCCGGTCTGCCAGGTTTCTGAGTCCGTCCAGAAGAAATTTTCCTCTACTGGCTGCCTGAACCGGCAGACCCTCCTCCAGCAGGGTGTTGATCGTCGCGATCGCCGCTGCGCATGCGAGAGGATTACCACCGAAGGTGCTTCCATGGGTACCGGGACCGAGATGAGCGGCGATCTTTTCTGTTGTAAGAACGGCTCCAATGGGGAAACCGTTTCCCAGCCCCTTGGCAAGTGTGACAATGTCCGGATCAACATCCAGAAGATCGGTTGCCAGAATGGCCCCACACCTCCCCATGCCTGTTTGGACCTCATCCATAACAAGCAGGACATCGTTTTCCCGTGACAGCTCACCTGCCTGTACCATAAAATCAGTTCCAATGGACCTTACGCCGCCCTCGCCCTGGATCGGTTCCATAATCAGTGCGCATGCTTTCGGAAGAAATTTTTTCAAACCGTCTGTATCCCCCGGCTCTATATGGACGAATCCCTCAGGGTAGGGCGAGAACGCCTCACTGTGGTGCTTTGGATCAGTGGCAGTCAGGGCCTTCATGGTTCGCCCGTGGAACGCACCGAAAAGACTGATTATCAGTTCCCTTCCCGAACCGAACCTGTCGAAGGCATGCTTCCTTGCGAGCTTGATGGCAGCTTCGATCGCCTCTGCCCCGCTGTTGCAGAAAAAAACCCTTTCTGTATTTGTCACGCCTGTCAGGAGAGAAGCAAGTTGTATCTGCGGCTCGTTGTAATACCAGTTGGAAACATGAACAAGCTGGCCAGCCTGCCTGACAACGGCGTCCACTACTGCCGGGTGGCAGTGCCCCAGGTTACAGGTAGCTATTCCTGCAACGAAGTCAAGATACTCATTCCCTTCCGCATCCCAGACCCTGCAGTCCTTGCCCCTGGTGATGACAACGGGATACTGCCTGTAGTTGGGAAACAGCAATCCCTGGGCTGCCCGGGCAAGCTCAATATTCTTCATGCCTATGTCATTCACTGGATAATCTCCGTACCTATTCCAGTCTGCGTAAATATTTCGAGCAGCACCGAATGTTCGATCCTCCCATTTATTATGTGGATTTTTGAGACCCCCTCCCTGAGAGCATCCATGGCAGCTTTCACCTTGGGGATCATTCCCCCCTGGATCACCCCCTCCTTCAACATAACATCGATGGATTCAAAGCTCACGGAGGAGACAAGCTCACCCTCCGCATCCTGAATTCCGGGGACGTCTGTCATCAGGATCAGCTTTTCAGCCTTGAGAGCGCCAGCGAGTGCTCCGGCTACAGAATCCGCATTTATATTGTACGTGTTACCTGCTTCGTCAACACCCACGGGTGCGATCACGGGGATAAAATTACCCTTGTCCATCTGGTTGATAATATCCGGCTCAACATGCGTCACCCTGCCAACCCGCCCGGGATCAATTATTTCAGGTGGACCTTCATCATCCTGTTCAAAAACAAGTTTCTGTGCCCTGAATAAACCGCCATCCTTCCCAGTCAGACCAACAGCTCTGCCGCCGTGCTGCTGTATAAGCGCAACGATCTCCTTGTTTATCTTGCCGCCAAGCACCATCTCGACAATGTCCATGGTCTCGTCGTCAGTCACCCTGTGGCCCTTGACGAATTTTGATTCTTTTCCCATCTTGCTGAGTACCTCACCTATCTGAGGACCTCCTCCGTGGACTATCACCGGTTTGATCCCGATATACCTGAGGAGGATCACATCCTGGGCGAAGTTGGAGCGGAGTGTCTCATTGACCATGGCACTACCGCCGTATTTGATGACGACTATCTTGCCCGAGAAGGCCTTGATGTAAGGCAGGGCCTCAAGTAGAACATTGGCTTTCCTGATGAGTTCTTCCATTGTATCCCTCGCGCAATGAATAGGCGCAGTTTCTAGTTTCTTGTTTCTGATTTCTAGTAAACTAACAACTTTTAACTTTCAACCTTCAACCGGTAGTTACGACGATACTTTCTTTTTAAGCCGGTCAAGCTCCTTGATCTTGGTCCTGATATCCCTGTTTGCCTCCTCCAACTGCCTGTTGGTGGCGACAACCTCATCGATACTGTCTATGAGGTTCTGGTGAAGCCAAGCGTTTTTCAGAGCCATGGCAGCTTGAGGGGCAACTGACATCAGCAGTTCGATGTCCCAGTTGTCAAAAGGCAGCCCGTCATCCTTGTTGTAAACAGCAAGGATGCCGATCACCTTTCCGCGCATCTTCAGGGGGCAGGCGGCGATGGAAACCTGTTTCAATCCAGGAGGAAAATCCTTTTTCAGATCTACATTCTTATCCTTTTTGGGCTCATTGCTTCCTGCGGGAGCCCCTTCTTCCAGGACCTTTCTGAAAATTCCCTTCCCCGGTTCGAAAACTTCTTTTACTCCTTTGACCGGGGTGTCAGAGCTTATAACCTCGAATATGAGCCCTTCACCCTGGGGGTCAAGGGTCAGCAATCCGCACGCTGCGGCTTTAAGGCCCAATCTGGTTCGCTCGGTAAGTGACCTGTGTATTTCATCCGGGTCCTGGCTCGAGATCAGACCATTGGCCACATCGTTCACGAATGTCAGCTTCAGGTGCTCCCTCTGGATCTTCCTGTTCATGGAGAGGTTTGCTATGGCCATGGAGGCCTGATGTGCGAAAGTGTTAAGTATTGTCAACTCTCCCTCGTTGAACGGTTCCCCGTCTTTCTTGTCGTTAGCGCTTATCGTTCCGATAACCCTTTTCTTGAAGAAGAGGGGGGTGCATATGAAGGATTGTGAGTCATACTGGCCAGCAAAATCCGCACCCTCGGTTCTTTTGTCGGATTTAGCGTCTTCCGTCAGGATCGGCTTGCCGCGGCTGGCCACCCAACCCGCTACTCCCTTCGAAATTGGCTGACGGATGGAGACCATCGTTTCAGCCGGCATCCAGTTGGACTGGGCCATGACAAGTTCATCCCTGGACCTGTCAAGGAGCATGAGTGATACTTTCTTGGCCTCCAGAACCTCCGCGATCAGGTCCAGTGTCTTTTTCAGAAACTCGTTCTCCCTGATCACATCTTCCGGAGCCAGGTCGCCCATGTCGATGGATGTCAGCTCCCC
>JBGMRC010000104.1:0-5244 GCA_048061075.1 bacterium
ATTGACCTGCGGTACACGGAGCTTGATTCCGAGGGGAATAAGGTGCTCATTCCGAATTCAAAATTATTCACTGATCCAATCACCGTTCTTCAGTGAGGAAAAGGGAAAAGGACTTGCATACCCCTGGGGGGTATGTTAATAAGGCAATCAGGAGCAAATGTAAATTCGGTCAGGAACTGGCTGAACTCGGGAAACAGAAAAGGATGAAAGGCCGTAGCGGAGCATCAGCAAGAGCCCGATCGGGAAGGCATTTACGTTTACGGGTTCTGATTGTAGAACGGGGGATGGAAAACGTCCCAAAGAGGCGACGGCTGTAAAGAAAAGGAGAATAAGATGGATAAGAAAAAACATGATCAAGAGGATGAATCATCCGATATAATTATAAAGTTTTCCGCTACCAGTTTCTGGCGAAATATCATGGTGCTGAGCGTAGGCCTGGTTCTGGTTAGCGCAGGCGTTGCATCCCTTGACAGGGGCGAGACGACGGATATTAACAAGACGAGGGTGGTAGAGAACGCAGCAGTCAGGCCAAGCAACCCCAATCGGACTGTCCCTGGACCTTCACCCAAGCTTGCCGGCCTGGAATTTAACCTTGAATATCTCAGGTTGAATCCATGGAATGTCCAGGCCCATCTTTCTGTTGGGGAGTATTTCCTGGAAGAAACCGATAGATTAGAGGCCTTGGGCCACTTCCGCGCCGCGGCTGAATATGAGCCGAAAAACGGGCGTGTTCTGATCTCACTGGGCCGGACTTACAGGCAGATGAATGAAATCGACCGGGCTATAGAGAAATTCCAGGCCGCACTGGACGTTGAGCCTGCCAACTTGGAGCCGCTTTATTATCTGGGGCTGGTATACGGATACAATAAGAAGGACAAGGAAAAAGCCGGGGAATTTTTCGAACGGATCCTGTCAGAAAATCCTGATGAACTCCTTCGTACTGCGGTGGAAGATGAAATCAAAAAGTTGGGGATCGCTGACGGCTGATCCATAAACTCTGTGACTCTGTGGTGAATAGACATGGAACCTGGAACTTGGAACCTGGAACCAGGTCTCAGTTCATCAGAACACCAGCGGTTTCTGCGTGATCTCACATCTGGGAAAGTTTGGCCTGAAATTTTCGCAGGCGGACGGACGGTGTCCGGCCCCAAAGTGGTAGACGGAGCAGAACTGCTTTTTATCTTTGGGATTAACAAGAAGGAGCGGGCACTGCTTTAACCTTACTCCCTGATAGTAGAACCCGTTGTAGTGGGGAGGACTGCGCGGCCTCTCGCAGGGTTGGAAAAAGCCCCTGATAAGGGCTTGTCTGTCAACCCATTTATCGAATTCATACTTTTCTACCGGTCCGGGGTTTAATTGGGCACAACAGTAACCACACCGATGACAACCCGCGTGCTCATCGGGAATAGACCTGGATGCCAGAGCATTCATGGGCAGCTTTGTTGAGATGAGGCGGTATGCGGCGAAAAGTGCTTGAAGATTTTCTTCAGGTAGTTCCGGGTGTAACCTCTGTATCCAACTCCAGGGTATCCACTTCTTTCGAGAGACCCTCCTCAGGGGGCGAGGGAGGAGCTCCCGGGTCGATCGTTTAAAGCTCCTGATCTGACCACCCCCCACATATCTTTTCCCCTCATTCTAATTATAACAATCCAGAAAACTTTACAAGGGGAAAAACCGTGAAAGGAGCATGAAAAGCCCGATCCCGGTGAGGACGGCCAGCAGGAAGTTCCGGGTCAGAAAGGAAAAAACCAGTATATAGACCCCGGCGAGGAGGAATGGGTTGGAAAGGATAGTCACGCCATTTCCACCTGGATTCAGGAGCCCGGGTGTTATCAGGGCTGTGAGTGTAGCGAGGGGAATTGTGGACAGGACCGACTCTGTAAAAGGCCCGGTACGAACCCTGGCGAAAATAACTGTAAAAAGAGACCTTGTCAGGTAGGTTACCGCTGTCATACCCAGAAATATTAAAACAAGGTTCATCCTCACTGCGGGACCGTCTTCCTTCCGGCCTTCCACACTATGGAAAGGGCAACAGGTACGGCTATACCAGTGACGATAAGGTGCCAGTACCCTCCCACAGTGGAGTATACGATCATTGAAAGGGTCCCCGCACAGATCAGCACCAGCCAGTCGTCTTTTCCTTTCATGGAAGATCCCACCATGGCTGTGAAGACGGCGAGCATGGCAAAGTCCATGCCCTTTATCTGCCCTGTGTTCAGCCAGCCAAAGATCGCTGCGCCCGCCAGGGTTCCCAGGTTCCAGGTCAAATAGGCGCACAGCGCGGTACCCATAAAATAAGATACCGATGCCCTTTTTCTTCCTGGCCCGACGGTGATAAACGCGTATGTTTCATCCACGATCCCGAAGGAAAGGCCCATTAGTGTACCCTTTGACTCATTCCTGAATAACCTGCCGATATTCAGCCCGTAAAGGAGATGGCGCATATTGACTACCAGAGCCATTAATATAAGGGTCCATGGGGCAGAGCCGTCGCGGATCATTGGAAGGGCGATGAACTGGGAAGCGCCGGCAAAAACTGTAAGCGACATCAAACAGCTCTCAGCCACCGACAGCCCACTGCTTACAGCCAGGGCTCCGAAGATGATCGCGTAGGATGAGATGACCAGGGCAACAGGGGAGAAGTCCACCATCCCCTGCCAGAGCCCGGATCCTTCTTTACCGGTCATCGGAGGGTGCTTTTTCCCGGGAAGTAACGGGGTCGATCTGCGTTTCTGTTTCCTTATCCGGGTTGACCTTCCCGGAGCCGGAACAGGCATGGCAGGGAAATAGATTACAGCCCATGGCCGTGAGACCGGAACCTTGGCACTCGGGGCAGGGTTGGTTGTCTTTTGATTTAGCTTTCTTTTCCATATTCGATCCTGTTGTTATATTTTGAGATCAGTAAATATATCTTTTACCACTGGAGGGTTCAAGTGTGCATTTTTGGTTCATTTCCTGGCTAATTGGTGGGATTTAGACATCAGTGTATTTATACAGGCCGGGTTTTGGGTGTAATCACTCGGCTGCGCAACCCCCTTTTAGCTTCGCTTCGTGATTCACCAAAACCCCGGCTTGATATAATTTATCAATCCTGGATTCCGGCAAAGGGCCCTGTGTCTGCCGAACGACAAGGTCCAGGTTCCATGTAAAAGCAATATGAATGGTTCATAGATTTCTTGGAACTTGGAACCTGAAACCTGGAACTTTGTTCAAAACGCCAATTCAAACAATCCTTGATAAAAGTGGCATTATTCATTATTAATAATTCTGGTATTTACATGCCGATTGGTGGCTTGTTCTTCAACATAGGGGGGGTTATATGCTCGAATTGCTCAATCCCGCTGAAATAGTCAGTCTTATTTTAAGTATCACCGTAATAGTATACGCCCTGGCCAACCTCAGGGAATTTACCGATTACATGTCCAACCTTCTGCTGGTATCCCTTGCCAGTGTTCTTGTGGGGCTGATCTTTTCGATAATGGAGGAGTTCTATCTGCCCGATATATTAAACCTTATCGAGCATACCTTCTTTGCCATAGCCGCTTTCCTCCTTGCCCTGGGGTGCCGCCACCAGATATTGTCAAACATCAGAAACGACAGGGATCTCACATGAATCTTGTATCCTTCATGGATCTCCTGACAATAACCTCCCTGCTTTATATCCTGTTTGTGCTCGCCAGAGAGATTGACCCTGGTCTCCGTGCTTTCAGGACAGCCATGGGATTTCTTATTGCTGTTTTCCTGATCTATACGGTCCTCAACATCCTCGAACGAACTGATATCGGTGGCCTCATAGATCCCTATGATGAGTTTGTAGAGGTCCTCATTCCTGTTGGTTATTTGATTCTATTTTCAATTTCGGTATTTTCGGGCAAGGAGAGCATTGTTTTAGCAAGGGGTCGGGTCCTTAACGCGATCAATGCCATTACCGAAAAGCTTCCGGTCAGACAGGACCCGAAATTACTGTGGAAAGAGCTTCTCCTGCGGGTAATTGATACGATGGAGCTTGACGGCGGCTTCATGTACCTTGCAGATGACAGAGAGACCATACGAGTGAACCACAATTGGGAACTGCCAGGGGATGTGGATCTGCTACCGGGCGACCTGGATATAACCGAGACGATCCTGAGCAGAGTACTTGCAACTGAAGAACCACTGGTTCTTGAACATACCGAGGCCATGCCCGACCAGTTTATCCAGGCCCTTCGAAGGAGCGGTGTCACTTCGGCAGCCTTCTTCCCCCTCACTACTGAAACCCGGGTCCTTGGTGTGATGGGTGTGGTCAGCCTTGCTCACCGCAGGTTTTCCGAAGTGGGGCTTGACCTGTTTAAAATGCTGGGGCATCACCTGGGTGAGATAATATTGAACAATAAGCTGCTCAACGAAACCCGGGATCGAACAAGCGAACTGACGGAGGCCCTTGACACCAAGAAGCGTTTCCTCTCCATGATATCCCACGAACTCAGGGATCCCCTCACCGTGGTCAAGGGAGTTCTCTTTCTGATAAAGGACGAATTTTCAGGAGACCTTGACGAGGAGTTTAAAAAGGCTGTTGAGGTGGCAGTGGTGAACTCATGGAAGCTCGAAAAGCTCGTTGACGAGATCCTCGATCTTTCAAGGCTGGATGCGGGCGAAATAAAGTTGAACTTCACACCCATCAACCCTGGGAAAGAATTGGGTCAGCTGGTGGATGAAGCCATGAGCGCCTCTGTCCAGAAGGGCGTCGTTCTTCACTCAGATATCCAGGAAACCCTCTCTCCCATCGAGGTGGACCGATACAGATTTCACCAGGTTGTTCAGAATCTCCTCTCAAACGCCATCAAATATACTCCCGAAGGAGGGCGTGTCACCATCCAGGCAAAGGAGGAAGATGAGAACTTCGTTATCGTTGTGACTGATACCGGAATCGGGATAGGGGAGGAGGATGTCAACCAGGTTTTTGACATGTTCTACCGAACGAAGGCAGCGGTAGACACCATCAGGAGTGGGTCCGGGATCGGACTGGCAATAGTAAAAGAGATCGTAATTCTTCACGACGGTGATATTACTGTCGAGAGCAAACTCGGTGAGGGAAGTGTCTTTACGGTTACGATGCCGAGAATGCAACTCGTTTAAAGGCAGTTTCTAGTTTCTGGTTTCTAGTTTCTAGTAAGATCCAGAATTCAGAAGTCAGAATCCAGTAGCCATAATTCAAAGAAAGTCATCGCGCCTGTCACGACATAGCTTTAGCGACGGCGGAAGGAA
>JBGMRC010000105.1:0-5235 GCA_048061075.1 bacterium
CTGCCCAGAAGAAAGAAATGACTATCATTTCTTTTCTGCTTCTGATCGCTTCCATCTTCAGTCATCCTCCCGTTTCTCATCATACCTGTTGTCTTTCACGGCTCTTTCGTCTTCATCACTGTATTGGGTATCGTCACCCTCTTCATCGTATTGGGCATCTTCTCCCTCTTCCTCCTCCAGTTCCAGCTCCAGTTCTTCAATGGAATCCATAAGATACGCCACTTTGGTTCTGTAGTGCACTTTGAGATCCTCGTAGTCATTAAGGTTGATCTTCTCCGACGCGTGCTCAAAGTCGATATCTTTCAGAGCCTTGAGGTATATCTTTTTTTCAGCCTCAAGCGTTCGTATCTCTTCGTCTATTTCACTTTCCTCTTCGACCCACGCAAATTTTTCGTGCATCAGTGGTTCCAGTGTATAGAAAAGAGCCGCGAGGCCAACGATTACAAAAGCCAATGTCATCATCTGCTATCCCTCCTCAATCTGCTCCAGTTCGCTGTCGATTTTTCCCTGTATTTCATCGCTGAGAGCATCCTCTCCATGTAAATAATCTTCATCGAACTCATCTGAAGAAGTCCACCTGCGCACGAATACAACCGCTATACCTGCGCCAAACAGCAGACCCACCCACGGGGCAGCATAGGCAATAAGGTTAAAGCCCCGCTTGGCCGGAGCCGCGAGTACCGTCTCGCTGTATTTCGCAACGAACAACCCTATAATTTCGTCCTTGGTATTTCCTTTGGAGATCATATTGTTTATCGTATTTTTCATTTCGACCGCAGCTCCGCATTTGCACGTAGGCAGAACCATTGTGCACCCGCAGGTACACATGAGTTCCGCTTCTATCTCCGAACTGGTAATACTGTATCCGGCTGTGGGGACCAACATGACCACCAGGATCATTAAGGCGGCCAGTTTTGACGAATTACTCATAATCACTTTCAACCTCCCTTTTCCGCCTCCGGGGTATTACCGCCATCACACCACCGATCAGCATCACAAAACTTCCGATCCAGATCCAGGCAAGAAGAGGATTTACCGCGGCACGAAGGGTGATTTCCTGATTCCTTCCTATTGCCGGCATCGTGACGTAAAGATCCTCAAGGAGGTTCATCCTCAGGCTTACTTCTGTAGTTGGCTCATCGGCGTTAATATAGTGCCTCTTCTCCGCATTCATGGTGCCCTGCGGTTGGCCGTTCTTGGAGACCGACAGGGTAGCGGCATATATATCCCGGTTGTAGAGTTGGTATCTTTTCATATCGTCGTACCTGAGAGCGTAAGACCCCACCTCAATTACCTGCCCCAGGTTGAGGGTGGCCGTGCTCTCCTGCTTGTAAGCAGTTGATGCTGTTATTCCGACGACTACGATCACTACACCCAGATGGGCGATAAATCCACCGTATCTCCTTCTCATGTTCCACAAAAGCATTGGGAAAGCCTTGAGCATCGGATCCCCGGTAATCCTGGCCCTTGCCCTGGTTCCCGTCCAGAACTCCCTGGAAATCGTAGCAACCACAAAAATGGACAGGACAAAAGCAAGGAGTGGATAAAACTCTCTGATGCCGGCCGCAAACAGCACAACAGCTCCAGTTACGGTTACACTGAGAGGGATCAGGAAGTTTTTCTTCAGGTTGTCGGTTGATGCCTTCCTCCAGCCCATGAGAGGACAGAGACCGGTTAACAGGATCAGAAACAAAAAGAGCGGGATGTTAACCATGTTGAAGAATGGCTGACTGACAGTGATCTTGTTACCTGTGAAGACCTCGGAGATCAACGGAAAAAGGGTTCCCAGCAGCGTTGTAAATGCCAGGGCCAGAAGTATTACGTTGTTGAACAGAAAGGTACTCTCCCTGGAAAGATATGACTCGAGGGAATGGTAGGTTCTCAAATCCTGGTAGCTTGCCGCTATAAGATAAATACCACCGAACAGGACAATTGCCATGAACGCCAGGAAATAACCGCCCAGGCCAGTGTGGCCGAAATCGTGGACTGATTGAAGAACGCCGCTTCTCACAAGATATGTTCCGAAGATAGTGAGAACGAAGGTCAGAACAATGAGGACCATATTCCAGACCCTCATTATGTTTCTCCTCTCCTGGATGATGGCTGTGTGGATGAATGCAGTCGCTACCAGCCATGGGATAAAGGAAGCGTTCTCTACAGGGTCCCAGGCCCAGATTCCTCCCCAGCCCAGCTCAACGTAGGCCCATTGGCCGCCCAGAATGATGCCAATAGCGAGGAATGCCCACGAAATGACATTCCAGGTCCGGGTCTTTTTCAGCCATGACTCGTCCAGTTCACCCGTCACCATTGCAGCTACTGCATAAGCAAAAGGCACTGTGAATCCAATATATCCGAAGAACAGCGTTGGAGGATGAAAGATCATGCCAGGGTTTTGAAGCATCGGGTTGAGCCCTTGACCGTCTTTCGGGATAAAACTCAGAAGCTCGAAGGGACTGGTTATCGATACCAGCAGAAATAGAAAAAAGCCCTGAACCCCGGCAAGAACCAGATATATGTACGGAGTAGTTCTTCTTTCAAGATCATCCCTTGTGTTCCTGAGTACCACGGTCGTTATCAGTCCGAGAACCAGGGCCCAGAATAGCAGGGAACCCTTCTGGCCGGCCCAGAATGCTGTTAGCTTGTAGAAGATCGGCAGAGCGCGGTCGGAATAGGATGCTACGTATTCCACCTGAAAATTGTCGGAAGCAAAGAGCATCACCAGTGCCGTCGATGCCATAACCAGAAAAATGGTGACGTTGTTAAGTGCCCTCCGGCTGCTGTGGATGAACCTCATATCGTTTTTCACGATTCCCAGAAGTATCAGCGCCATGGCGCCCAAGGTGAAAAGAAATGCCAGTAACTGTGAAAGGCTGCCGAACGTAACCATGGTGTTCTCCTATGAGGATATCTCGCTCAGCCACTCAGAACTGAGTCGTATTTGCTTCCCGGTAGACGATATCTTAATTTGAGGGTCAATCATCGAGGAGATCTTCGTCATCATCTCTTCTCGAGCGCGATCTTCCCTTTGAAGTCCTTCTTTTCGAGCTGCTCCTTCTGTTGTCTCTTGGCCTGTCGGTTCTGCTTCTCTGTTGGGAAGCCTTCGAGGAACTGAAGAATTTTACACCAGCGAAAATGAAGGTCGCAGCTCCAAAACCGATCAGGAAGACGGCGAGGGTATTGGACTTTGACCCCCCGACGCGGGTCGTCGGTACAGCACCGACGCGGGTCGTCGGTACAGGATTTCCATCGTATGCCTGTGGCGTTGCGCCTGCATTTACCACCAGAACGGATTCACCATAGCGATTGACGAAATCCTCTATGATCTGCTGTTCAGACCACCCCTGTGCCACCTTCTGTGCTATGTCCGATCTGAAATTGTCAGACTGCGGGCAATGGCAGGCAGCCAGGGTTTCGTTACAGGCTCCACAGGCGCACATGAAGTTCAGGGTGACACTGGACGCTGTGACTGCATGCGCGTATGTGGGTAAGGCCAACGGTGAAAGTAAAAGTAATAAGACTGGTATAGCAATTTTCGCTCTCATAATCAGATCCTTTTAATTACCCCTCCTTATTGGGATAACGGGCTATAGCTCTCTTTCCACAGTGTTTCCATCTCAAATTTGTCAAACTGACGGAATCCTGCCTGAAAAGAAGGCGAATTACAAGATTAAATACTTGATGACTTCTTGCGAAGTCATCAACGCGCCCATTGAGTGGCGCCCAATTTGAAGGTTCGAGCCCTTCTTTATTTTAGACGGCACAGTGTGGTTGCACTGATCCACCGGTTTGGTCATTCTTTCAGTTCCCCCCTGAAATCCTGATAATCCCGTTGATTTTTGCAAAATTCATTCCCATATGCCGGCTATATGCCGGTTCGCATTCGAGATCTGCCGATCGTGAAAACCGGAGATTATCCCCCAGGGAGCTTAACTCAAGAAGTTAAAAGGGGTTTTTCTCTGTGAGAAACCAAAAGGTTTTGGGATACGGAGGGAAATATTTCACAGAAATGGATAGAGAATGTAAATATTACCTGATAAATCCATGAGCAAAACTTGCGCAGGTTATAATAATATTTCCTCGTCTGACACATGTTACCCCGTTATTTTACTGCTTTGCCAGGGGGTTTTCACTGCACTGCGTAATTTTGGCACTGATTTTGTTTAATATGGGTATACGAAGGTTGGAAATTAAAGAATTAGAGCATTAGAAATTAGAGAAACCAGTGAAAAGCTTTAACGCAGGGGGCCGCAGAGCAAAAAAGTTGTTGGGTTAGAACATTTGAAATTGGAAAATTGATCAACGCAGTTGTTAGTTGATAGTTTTTGGTTGCAACTTTTAACTTTTAGCCTTCAACTTTCAACTGATCACTTGGAACATGAAACCTGAAACTTGAAACTGGGTTCTAAACTCCATAAAGAATAAATTTCGCCTCATCCGTGTAACTTCTGTCCTTTCCTTCCCTGTAAAGCATGAGAGGCGGTTCTTCGATCAACTCGGTAACCGCCGACCCATTTATTGCTTCCATTAGAATAAACGCAGGGGGTTCGTCTCTGCGGGAATAGACCCTGCGAAGCCTTGCGGGTTCCATGCCCCTTTCCTTAACTGCTTCCATAAGGTCATCCAGACGTTCAGGCAGGTATATCCAGGCAGAGCGGCCACCGTCTTTTAGAAGACATGAAGCCGCACGGGTGAAATCCTCAACAGTGCCGAAGACCTCGTGTCGCGCTCCGGCGCGGGCAGGGTCGGGGCTGAGCCTGCCTGAACCCAGTTCGTAATAGGGGGGATTCGCAACTACCAGGTCACATATTCCTGGAGTTTCCTTCCAGGACGGATTTTTCAGATCGGCGCAGAGAAAGGCAACATTTGAAAGTCTACTCAATACGGCGCCCTCTGCGGCCTGGTGAACCAGCTCTTTTTGAATTTCGATACCCAGAACCCGGCAACCGGGATTGTCGCAGGCAATGACCAGACCCACAAGGCCGTTGCCACATCCCAGGTCAGCAACCCGCCATCCTGCCAGGGGTTTTACAAAACGGGCAAGGAGTATCCCGTCAACAGTGGCCTTGACACCACTGGGACTCTGGACTACAAACAGCCCCCTGCCGGCAACCTCATCTATAACTTTTCCCCTATCACTCAATCCAGCAACCAATTCTCCCTCGCCTTAATATTTAAGTTTCTAGTTTCTAATTTCTGGTTTCTAGTCAGTTTTGATGTATCCAATACTAGAAACTA
>JBGMRC010000106.1:0-5200 GCA_048061075.1 bacterium
GGTTCAGCCTGAACTTCATGGCGGAGAGGACAGAGTCCATTACAGTGGCGTTCAGAGAGACCAGCGTTCTACAGCATGAAGCCGGCGATCTGCACGATCACTTCAGCGCCCTCATGAGCCAGATAATAGATGTTAAAAGGGATTGCATCGAGAGGGGGCAGGCAGACGGAAGCATACGACAGGTTGACCCGTACAAGACTGCCTTTCTTCTATACATACTAATAAAAGGGATCCATCACACTCGGGCACATGGGCTTTTGCAGGTACCGGATCTGAATTCCGAGGTTGTGGAGTTCTGGCGCCAGAGTCTGGCCACGGGAAACCCGCCTGAATAACAATCCATATTGTGATTGTGGAGGATTACGGAATGGTAAAAGTAACAGCCAGAAGGCAACATTTACGAAACGGCCGTGGTTTGAGATCAGCTCTTTTATTAACAATCCCTGTCTTTTGGACGATATTGGCCCCCGTGAAAGCAAATGCTGTTGAAGTTACCCTCGATCTTCGCCAAGCCTTTAACCAGGCTCTGGAAGCGAACAACGACATACGTATCGCCACAGAGGATCTCGAGCAGGCGCGGCTCCTGAAAAAACAGGCTATAACAGTCCTTTTTCCGAAACTGACTGCCACCGCGGGCGCTTCGAAGCTTTATTACGACGATGGTTCCACAGTTGAGAGCACATCATGGGGCTTAAGGCTGAATCAGACTCTCTATAACGGGGGCCGCGTCTGGATCGCTAAAAAGGGGGCTGCATTCACCCTGTCGGCTGCGGATTACGGGCTCGAGTTCGCGAAGCAAAGCGTTCTTTTTGACCTCCTATACAGAACTTATAGAGTTCTGGCGGCCGAGGAGCTCCTCGGCCTTGAGGAAAAGAGAATCGACAGGGTCGATGAGCAGCTGCGTTCGGCTGAGGCAAAGCTTAGTGTGGGGCAGGCATCTAAAACCGACGTCCTCTCAGCAAAGGTGGCGCTTTCAGCTGCCAGGCTGGCTCGTGTGGAAGCTGAAAAAGAGCTATTGCTTGCGCAGAAACGGCTTGCCCAGGTACTGGACATGAATGGACTTGTCAAGGTCAGCCTTCCTCCGAACGTGGAACTTATCATGCTCGAACTTGACGAATACATAATAAAAGCGAGAGACCGCAGGCCGGATCTGCTGCAGTCTAGGGAGTTAGTGAGAATCAGTGAGCAGGAGGCAAAGCTCGTCAGGGCGGGCGGAAACCCCGACATCGATATTTCAGCCTCCTATACGCAGTACTCAGACCCGGTTCCCTTCGTCCCTGAAAAGCAGGTGGCCCTTAACTTTGAATGGCCCTTCTTCCAGGGTGGACTCGTCAGGCTCCAGACAAAAGAGGCATTTTCAAAAGTCAGGCAGCAGGAGCAGGAGCATGCCAAGCGGCTGAAGGCGGCCGAACTGCAGGTCGAGGAGGCTTTCAGGGGATTGACCGCTTTAGAGGCCCAGAAGGATCTTGTTGATTCAAGCCTGGCCAACGCCAGGGAGAATTATCGTCTTGCAAGAATTCAGTTCGATCTCGGTGCAGCTACCGATCTGGATGTCCTTATCGCCGAGGACGGGCTGGCAGAGTCGGAGAATCTTGCAGTGAACCACAGGTATGACATGAGGACTGCCAGAGCGGCCCTCCTCTATTCCATCGGTGCCCTCAATATGAATGTTTTCGGAGTCGAAAAAGGGACCTGGAGGTCGGTAAAATGAAGAAACCAGCATCCAGAAAAACATGGATAATCATGGCGGTCATAGCAGTTATCGCCATCGCCGGTACCGTAATGGTAAGGAATGGCACGAGTTCCAAGGAAATTTCCAGGGAGGAAGCTTCCAACCAGACGAGAGAAGAACTTAAACCGACCAACGTTGTTGTGAAGCTTATGGCCCCCGAGAGTGTTGAAGAAAGCTTTATGCTTCCCGGTACCCTTGAGGCCTGGGAGAACCTGACCCTCTCCCTGGAACAAGCCGGCCCCATACGCTGGATCGGTCCCGAGGAGGGTGATCGTCTCAGAAAGGGCGAGGCGGTCCTCAGGACCGACAGCGACGTGCTTGAAAGCCAGAAGGCCCGGAACCGAGTGGATTATGAGGTCAAGAAAAAAAATCTGGAAAGGGCGGAGTCTCTTCTTTCCCAGGAACTTGTCAGCGAGAGGGACCGCGACGAAGCACGTAAGGATTTCGAGTCGGCAAAAGCGTCACTGGACCAGACAAATATAGCTTTGGAAAAAACTACAGTTAAAAGCCCAATTAACGGGATCCTGGATCGGCTCCTGGTGGACCGTGGAGAGTACGGCAACGTTGGGACTCCGGCGGCCATTGTTGTCCAGATAGATCGGCTGAAGGTGATCGTGGATGTTCCTGAAAAGGATGTAACCGCTGTCAAAGCGGATCAGAAAGTAGAAGTGTTCCCGGCCAGGATAAGGCGTGCGGACGGTATGAGCAGGGAAGGAAAAGTTATCCACGTGGCATATCAGGCCGATGAAATGACCCGCACTTACCGGACCAAAATCGAGATAGACAACAGCACACGACTCCTGCGTCCCGGTATGATAGTGCGCGTTCGCTTCGTGAGAAGAATATTGGAAAGAGTGCTTGTCATTCCCCTTTATGCCGTGATCGACAGGGAAGGCCAGAAGTTTGTTTTCGTTGAAGAGGACGGCACCGCTATCGAGCGGCAGGTTCGCCTCGGCCCGATCATCAACGGCAGAGTGGTTGTTCACGGTGGAATACAGGAGGGTGAAAACCTCATCGTCAAGGGCCACCAGCTCGTGAGTGACGGCGGTCCTGTCGATGTGATCGGGGATCCGGGAAAGGAAGGGTAGCCGGTCATGCTCATCACCGACGCAGCCATAATGAGGCGCAGCACAGTTTTTGCCCTGATGCTCATCATCTTCATAGCTGGCCTGTTCAGCTATATCACACTCCCGAGGGAATCAAACCCGGATATAACGATACCCATCATCATGGTCCAGACCACCTACGAGGGAGCTGCTTCCGAAGACGTTGAGAACCTCATTACCCTGCCCCTTGAACGCAAGCTCAGGGCAGTAAAGGACACCAAGGAGATACGGTCAGTCAGCGCGGAAGGCGCCTCTATGATCGAGGTGGAGTTCATCCCCGATGTGGATATTGATGAAGCACTGCAGCGGGTACGGGACAAGGTTGACCAGGCGCAGGGAGACCTTCCTGCGGACCTGGAGAACGATCCATCGGTGATCGAGATAAACCTCTCCGAATGGCCCATCCTGATGATTGCCGTTTCGGGGGATGTGAGTGAACGTGTTCTCAAAAAGATCGCTGAAGAGATGGAGGACAGGATCGAGGAGATCCCTGGTGTGCTTGAAGTAGACGTCACCGGGGATCGGGAGAGGGAGATTCGCGTGGAGTTCGATCCCGACCGAATGGCAGCCTACAGGCTGAGCTTCACTGAGATCCTCTCCCTCGTCCAGAGGGAAAACGTAAACGTTCCAGGGGGAAGTATAGAACTTGGCAGCGGCAAATATATGCTTCGGATTCCCGGTGAGTTCACCGATCCCTCCGAGATAGACAACCTTGTGATCGTAACCAGGAACAACAGACCCATCTATCTCAAGGATGTAGCCGTAATCCGGGATACCTTCGAAGATCCGAAAAGCTACGCACGGATCAACGACCGCCCAAGCGTAACCCTGTCAATTAAAAAACGCACCGGCGAGAATATAATCGAGGTATCAGACCAGGTGTTCGCTCTCCTTGAGGCAGCAAAACTGAAGCTGCCCCCAAGCGTTAGTTTTGCGATCACCCTCAATGAATCTAAAGATATCCGCCGGATAGTCAGAGAACTTGAGAACAGCATACTGACCGGCCTGGTTCTCGTCCTGGTCGTACTGTTCATGTTCCTGGGTATCCGAAGCGCTTTTTTCGTTGCCCTTGCGATACCCTTTTCAATGCTCATTTCCTTTGCGGTGCTCCAGGCCATGGGTATAACCCTCAACATGGTTGTTCTGTTCTCTCTAATAATCGCCCTGGGTATGCTGGTAGACAACGCTATTGTTATCGTTGAGAACATCTACAGGCATATGGAGGAGGGGATGGACCGTATTGAGGCCGCAAGGACGGCGGCTTCAGAGGTTGGATGGCCGATAACAGCCTCCACGATAACTACCCTGTTTGCCTTCGGACCCCTGATGTTCTGGCCTGACATCATGGGCGAGTTCATGAAGTTCCTTCCCATAACCCTGATAGTGGTGCTTTCCGCTTCTCTTTTCGTAGCCTTAGTGATCAATCCCGTTGTCTGCTCTGTCTATTTACGGGCCACAGGCAGGAAAATGGATGAGAAAAGGGAGTCAGGATTGGTAAGGAGTTACAGAAGGTTGCTGACGCTCTCCCTCAGGCACCCCATTCTATCAGTCTTTTTCGCCGTAGGTCTTCTGGTGACCATCATGGGCGTTTATGTAGCCAGTGATCCCAAGACGGAGCTGTTCCCCGATACCGACCCCAACAGGGGTATTGTTTCCATAAAGGCGCCGCAGGGCACCAGCCTCGACACCACCGATTCCCTTACCCGGGAGGTGGAGCGCATTGTTTCAGCAGAAAAAGACCTTAAGTACGTCACCGGAGAAGTGGGCGTCGGGGCCGGCTGGGGCAGTGCCCGTGAGTCCAGGAGGTCACAGGTCTCGGTGGAGTTCGTTGAACGTGAGGAGCGGCAGGAAAGTTCCAACATAGTTGTTGACCGTATCAGGGACTCTCTCAAGAGAATTACAGGCGCCGATATAAAGGTGGAAAAGGAGCGCATGGGACCGCCGGTAGAAGCCCCGGTAGTAATAAAGATCAAGGGAGAGGATGTTAAAGTACTTACAGCGCTCATTGCTGAGATAAAGGATGAGATCGCTGACATCGAAGGCCTGGTTGACGTAGAGGACGACTTTTCCCGCGCCAAACCGGAGATCGTGATCCAGGTTGACCGGGAAAAGGCCTCACTACTGGGACTTTCCACAATTGAGGTATCCAACACCGTAAAAGCTGCCGTGAACGGCTGGAAGATAGGGGACTACCGGGAAGGTGAGGATGAGTACGATATCATAGCCAGGCTCCCGGAGGATAAACGCAAGACCCTCTCCCAGGTTGAGAGCCTGCTGATACCCAATCGGATGGGTGATCCGGTGCCCCTTTCAACGGTTGCCAGCTTCGAGATACGAACAGGCTTCGGAGCTATCAGACACC
>JBGMRC010000107.1:0-5176 GCA_048061075.1 bacterium
CTACCAGGGTATCTAATCCTGTTTGCTCCCCACGCTTTCGCGTCTCAGCGTCAGTATCGGTCCAGAAAGCCGCCTTCGCCACCGGTGTTCTTCCCAATATCTACGAATTTCACCTCTACACTGGGAATTCCGCTTTCCTCTCCCGTACTCAAGCGAGGCAGTTTCTGAAGCAGTTCGTCGGTTGAGCCGACGGATTTCACTTCAGACTTACCAAGCCGCCTACACGCCCTTTACGCCCAGTAATTCCGAACAACGCTTGCACCCTCCGTGTTACCGCGGCTGCTGGCACGGAGTTAGCCGGTGCTTCCTCTGGTGGTACCGTCAGTTCCGGTGATTATTTACCACCGAAAGTTTCTTCCCACCTGACAGAGCTTTACGACCCGAGGGCCTTCATCGCTCACGCGGCGTCGCTGCGTCAGGGTTTCCCCCATTGCGCAATATTCCCCACTGCTGCCTCCCGTAGGAGTCTGGACCGTGTCTCAGTTCCAGTGTGACTGGTCGTCCTCTCAGACCAGCTAACCATCGCAGCCTTGGTAGGCCGTTACCCTACCAACAAGCTAATGGTGCGCGGACTCATCCCCAGGCGGTAGCAGGGCCACCTTTGTTCGGACCACTTGTGTGGAACGACTTTATTCGGTATTAGCCAGCCTTTCGGTTGGTTATCCCGATCCCGAGGGTAGATTACCCACGTGTTACTCACCCGTGCGCCACTTTACTCACCACCCGAAGGTGGCTTTCACGTTCGACTTGCATGTGTTAGGCACGCCGCCAGCGTTCGTTCTGAGCCAGGATCAAACTCTCCAATTTAATTCTATGGTGAAAACCCGAAGGTTTCCCTTAAGGTTTCCCTTACTGTATTGACAAGAGTAAGTTGCCCAAGCATTTCTACGCTGTCGCTATTTAGTTTTCAAAGAACGAAGCAGAACTTTCCTAACATACAGATAACCAGAATTATCTGTCTGTGTCAAGTTTCCTTTTGGTTCTGAATATGAACTTTTTACGACCCAAATATAGTATCTGAACCAGCGGCGAATATTATCTATATCGTACAGTGCTGTCAACAGTTTTTTTTGCTTTTGGGTGAATAAGCGAAAATTCACCCAAAAAAGTCAAATATCCAAGGTCCCCTTCGACTATATTCTGGATGCCGCTTTCGGCAGCAGCGGGATCATAAGCAGCTCTCCCGGAAAGATCGTCGAGGGGCTGTGGCCACTTTTTATCCTGTCGATACTCCCGGCTCTGACGCCGAACTTTCTGGATATCTCCCAGAGGGTGTCGCCTTTCTTGACAGTGTATTTTATCCACTTGACCTCTTTCAGGCTGACCAGAGCCTGACTGACCTTTTCCGGCTCAAGAATACAGGGTATGCGGATGGAGTATCCGTCACGGGAAGGGGGTACACGCTTGCTGAGAATGGATGGATTCAGTTCGTAAATACTCTCCTGGGAGCACCCTATCTCCCTGGCAAGAGATGGAATACTCACACCTCCGGGAGCGGTGATCCTGAAAAAATCCTCCTTGGGCTTGTAGTCCGGGAAGATGCCGTACCTCTCCGGCTCCATGGCTATGAGGAGCCCGGCGTAGAAAGCGGGCACATAGATCCTTGTCTGGCGGGGCAGCCTCAGGTTTTTGAATACTGGATCTACACCCCGCTTTTTGGCACGACTTATTGCCTTGCGTACTCGTCCCTCTCCAGCGTTATAAGCGGCAAGAACCAGTTCCCAGTCTTCGAAACGTTCGTACAGGTATTTCAGGAAACGGGCCGCCCCTTCGGTACTTTTCTCGAAATCCAGTCTTTCATCCACCCAGGAGTCCGTACGTATGCCGAATCGGCTGGATGTCGCCCTTATGATCTGCCACATTCCCACCGCACCCGCATAACTTCTCGCCGTATTGTTATATCCGCTCTCGATTATAACAAGATATGCCAATTCAACAGGAAGTTCGTAGCGATCCAGGATCGGGATTATGTGCTGGATGTAACGAGTCGATTCGGAAAGGGCCAGTTTGATGTCTTCCCTTTTTATCGTGAGAAAGTGCTGGAGCTGTACCTGAACATTCCTGGAATAAGCCTTATCAAGGGCCGCAGCTACCAGGGGACCGTCCTTGATGAAGGTGGAAGTCGGCTGAGCAATCAGGGCCGGATCCACAGCCAGGTTTTCAGTCTCACCTGCAACCAGCTTCGCCTGGGCAGCTGGTGGCATCTGCTGGAAAACCACTACAAAAATCACTGTTGCAGCAGCCAGCAATGTCACCCAGGCCGCGGTTTTTGATTTATCCGTTTTTGACATGCTGTTGTTAATACCCCTTCACGCTTGTTTCTAGTTTCTGGTTTCTAGTTTCTAGCAAACAATTATCCCTCAAATATTGCCCCCTCCCCGGCCATGCTGAGGCGTGGAGTTCCAGGTCCCTGGTTAGAGTGACTCACCCTCCCCCTAATAAATTACTCCCGGGTTTCAACAATACGAAGGAACTTCTTTCCAACCTTAACTATCTTATCTCTGCCAGGCGTAACCGGGTATTTGGTATCGGTTATCTTTTTGTCCATGATCTTTACCGCCCCACCGTTTATCAGGCGGATAGCTTCAGACGTACTCTTTGCCAATCCGGCTTTATGCATAAATCTAAAGAGCGGCAGTGATTCATTCATCTCGAAGCTGTCGACCAACTCATCATTTGCGAGTTCTTCAAGGGATCTTCGCTCGGAGAACAGTTTGTTGAAGTGCTCTTCTGCTCCCTTGGCGGCTTTCTGGTCGTAGTAGCGTTCAACTATCTCCCTGGCTAAAGAGCGCTTTGCGTCCATAGGGTGAACGGCACCTGTTTCTATCTCCATCTTAAGTTTTTCCAGCTCATCTATAGTAATGGAACTCAAAAGTTCATAATACCTGAGCATCAGCTCATCTGAAACAGACATCATCTTGCCGTAGATCTCCCCCGGCGGCTCCGTAACGCCGATGTAATTATCGAATGTCTTGCTCATCTTCTGAACGCCGGCGGTACCTTCCAGCAAGGGCATCGTTACCACCACCTGAGGTTCCTGACCAGAGCTTCTCATGAGATCCCTTCCCACCAGGAGGTTGAACATCTGGTCTGTGCCGCCCAACTCCACGTCCGCCTCAAGCACGACGGAATCATATCCCTGGATCAACGGGTACAGGAATTCATGTATGCTTATATGCCTCTGTTCAGTGTAACGTCTTCTGAAATCGTCCCGCTCCAGCATCCTCGCGACGCTGTATTTGGCCGCCAGTTCGATCAGGTCATGGGCGCTGAGTTTCTTCATCCATGAGCTGTTGAAAACTACTTCGGTCCTGTCGACATCCAGTATCTTGAAAGTCTGTTCCTGATATGTCTTTGCGTTTTCCAGGACCTCCTCTTCAGTGAGCGCTATTCTTGTTTCAGAGCGACCCGTGGGATCTCCGATCATACCCGTATAGTCCCCGATGAGGAATATCACATGGTGACCCAGATCCTGGAAATGTCTCATTTTCTGGAGAAGAACTGTATGCCCCAGGTGAAGATCGGGGGCGGTCGGGTCAAAACCCGCCTTTATCCGCAGCGGCTCTCCGCTATCAAGGGATCTGGTGAGTTTGGCTTTCATCTCCTCCTCGGTGATGAAGTCCACGACACCCCTCTTTATCACTTCCAGCTGTCTTTTCAGCTCATTCTTCAGGTTCATCTTCCTCGAGGCTCCTGATCATCTATCAACCACGTTATGGTCGTAAAAAGTCCATTCGTGGCTTTTTACGAAGTCATCAACCAGCCATAGCTCTGTCCGCGAGATCAATGGCGACTCCCTCCAGGAGACCCCAATCGCTGACCAGCAACTCTTTATAACCCCAGTAACCCATAAACTGCAGAAGCATCAGAGCTCCCGCAACTATCAGGTCCTCCCTTCCCTTTTCCATGCCCGGAAGATCCAGTCGCTTTTTTGACGTCATCCCCAGGAGAATACCGGCCAGTTCAGCCAGACGGCTTAAGGTAAGGACGTGACCATTTACCAGAGTAGGATCGTATTCGTCAATGCCTAAATCGAGGGCCGCCAGGGTTGTTGGAGTGCCCGCCGTCCCGACGAAGGTCCCACCACCTTCAGTCATCCCCTGGATCAACTCTTGTACACTTTGATTTAGTCTCCGAATTTCGTCCTTCCCGGGGGGATCGGTTTGAAGATATTTCTCGGTCAGATGCACAACTCCCGCGTCCAGGCTTCTCGTCCAGGCAACTGAACCGTTTTTCAAACGTACGATCTCGGTGCTTCCGCCTCCAATATCCACAACGATCCCGTTCTCGACAGGCCCTATGCCTCCCTGTACACCCAGGGCCGTCAGGCGAGCCTCATTGTCACCGGTTATCACCTCCACCGGGAATCCGAGGAGGCTTTCAGTCTTACCTACAAAATTCCCCGATGGATCTCCCTCCCTTACAGCACTCGTCGCCACTGCAGCTGCACGGTCCACTCCCGCCTCTCTTATTTGCTCTGAAAACGTTTCCAGAACCCGGAGGGCCCGCTTCACCGGTTCACTCTGCAGCTTGCCGGAATCACGAAGGCCCTCTCCAAGCCTTACGATCTCCCTGTAGATCTGCAGAGGCTTAATGCCGCTTAAAGATACCTCGGCAATGAGGCATCTGAAAGTATTCGTCCCGATGTCTATGGAAGCTACTTTAATTTTCTCCCTCCCGGATCTCCCTTTGTTGATAGGGTCGTAAAAAGTCCATCCATGGCTTTTTGCTCCGGGCGCCCCTCAATGGGCGCGTTGATGACTTCTTGTGAAGTCATCATAGTTTGAGTAGCCTACCCTATTGTATGCAGAACGTTCAATATTAAACGCTTAATTAGAGCATTGGGACATTAGAAATTAGGGGAACCAGGCTATAGGCCCTTCGACTAAAACAGAGGCGATGCTCAGGGCAGGCTATAGGCGGTAGGCTATAGGAAGGGAATGAGAAGCGAGAGGGGATAAGGGCGGGCGATTGATTTTAACAGGGATGAAGGGGATGAAGGGGATGGAGGGGGTGGGGTAAACACAGCACCAGCAAATCCATTATTCATTATCCCCTGTATCCCATTTATCCCTGTTAAAAGAGGCAGTGCATGGTTTCCCCCCGTGCCCATTGCCCATTGCCCAACGCCTGTTTACATTCATTACGCCTCACACATTACGATTTTGGAAATAGG
>JBGMRC010000108.1:0-5139 GCA_048061075.1 bacterium
ATCTTACGAAGACCCTGCTTCCCATCAAACTTGTTCCGAAGGCGGGTGGCTCCTCAGCGGAAAAAGCTACAAAGAGAGTATTGCCTCCTCGGGAATCATTTTCTGCAACCAGTCTTGCGCATTCCAGAAGGACAGAAACAGCGCTGGCATTATCATCAGCCCCAGGGGTTCCTGTCACAGTATCGAAGTGGGCTCCAAGAAGGTGGATGGGTTTTGCAGGATCGAAACTTTCAGGATATGCGATGATATTTGCGGTTTCTACTCCGTAGACTCTGAACGACTGAACGCTTACTGAGTAACCCAGAGAGATGAACTGCTCCTCGATGTATGTCTGGGTCCGGGAAAGTGAGGCGGGCTCAGCGAGACTCCTGCTCCCGATATCATCGGCAAGAATCTTAACATGTAACTTTAAGTTATCAACAATAAGTGCATGTAACATAAAGCTAATATATTAACTATCGCAGAATTGATACGTACCTGTCAGGCCGGTTTTTTGGGTGTAATCACTCGCCTTCGCAACCCCCTTTTAGCTTCGCTTCGTGATTCACCAAAACCCCGGCCTTCAGAGTACATATACCGATATTCCACCAACTAATTTGAAGATGCTCCAACATATATAACATATATCTCATCAACACGCCCACTGCGAGGCGCCCAAATCGATGACTTGCGGTGCAAGTTATGGTATCAATATGAAGTGGTGAAGTGGGGTCGGAACTCAGATTCTCAGGTTTTCTTATCAGCCATGGTGTCACAAACCTGAGAATCTGAGCTCCGACCCCAAAATAAAAAGGACAGAGTGGGGGAGTGGTGGAACTGGTAGACACATGAGACTTAAAATCTCAGGCTCGTAAGAGCGTGCGGGTTCAAATCCCGCCTTCCCCACCAGTTTAAACGTTCCACGTTCCAAGTCACAGCAACTCACCCTCTCCTAACCTCTCCCGTCATCAGTCTTCGCTAAAGCTACGACCTGACAAGAGGGAGAGGGATTTACCCCCATTCCCATTACGCCGATACTCATATACTCTACGGTCCCCTGCGGTCCGACCGTGTGGGTGGCCTGTGATCTAAATCCAATCTCCAAAATCTAATTTCCAATTTCCAATCTCTGCCTGTCGCAAAACAAAACGGCATTATACTTGACAGAAAAGCCATCTTTGATATAGATAGTTACCATTACAGCCAGCCTTTGAAGGGTGGCTTAAAGCCCTTTTCTTGTTACAATTGATAGGCGTTTGGACTTTTGGAAACAGGTCCGGCATCTTTAGCTCAAGGATGCCGGTTTCCTGCTTTAAATATCCTGAAGTACAGCTTGCGGTACAAGTAATTTAATAGATAAATTCCATTTGTGGATAGCAATAATATCCTGTCGATATTCCAATAAATACGCGACAGGAGGAAGGAGAAAAATAATGGCTGAACCAAAACTTCCCGTCGTCAATGAACTCGGATACTATGATATCCGGATGGAGAGCATTGGCGGCATGGGGGCAAACCTGGCGGGTCAGATCCTCGCCGAGGCATGTATTCTGAAAATGGGCTACAACGGGGTGAACTTCGCCAGTTACGGCTCGGAGAAGAAGGGAACTCCTGTCAAATCTTTTGTAAGACTTTGCGACACAAATCAGGAAGTTACAGACAACTCACCTGTTGAAAAACCTCACTTGCTGGCAGTGTTTGCCGAGCAGCTGATAGGCAACGTTCCGATTACACAGGGCTTTGCCAGGGGCAGCGTTCTGGCTGTCAATACTACTCTTTCGCCCGAGGAAGTCATGGATGAGCTGGAACTTCCCGGGTGCAAAGTATACTGTGTCGATGCCCTGAAGATATCCATGGAGGAGAAGATACCGTTAAACACCGCCATGCTCGGAGCGATCGCCAAGGTCTCCGGTTTTATCGATCCTGAGGCTATCAAGACTTTGATCAAAGAAAAAATCGGCAAGCGATATCCACATATGGTTGACGGGAATATGAAGGCCTTCGACCGTGGTTTCAGCGAGGGCACAGAAGCCGACTTAAGCGATTCGGACAAATACCCGGAGGTTGCCTTTCAGAGGGTCAAGCCCGCTCTTGGCTACGAGAACGAGCCCATGGGCGGGATCATCACCAATCCCGGCAACACGATCCTTAAGAACCATGCCGCGTCAAGGGTAGGATACGTACCCCTGTGGCATGAGGATCTCTGTACCCACTGCGGTGATTGTGATCTAACCTGTCCAGACCACTGTATGGTCTTTGAAAAAGACCTGAATGAGAAGGGCAAGGAAATGGTGTTCATGAGGGGAGTGGACTACAACTACTGCAAGGGCTGCTTGCGCTGTGTCGATATATGCCCCCCGAACGCCCTTACCGCCGAAGTGGAATCAACGGTTGACATCAAAAAACTACGAGCTGATCTAAGGAGCAGGTTATGAGTTCTGCAAAAGCCGCAAAGAAAATAAAAGGCCCGTATCCCCAGAAAGTGGATCTACAGGATGGAAATTCGATGGCGGCGATCTCAGCCTACCACATCGATTTCACCATGATGGGATACTATCCGATCACGCCCTCCACACAGGTTGCTGAGACGTTGGATGCAATGAAGGCCGCTGGGTTGCACGACATAACCATGATCCCCGGGGATGGTGAGCATGGCGCGGCAGGCATCTGTTTCGGCGCTACAGCAGGGGGAGCCAGAGTCTTTAACTCCACTTCCGCCAACGGACTTCTCTTTTCCATGGAACAGCTTCCGGTACAGGCCGGAAGCAGGTTCCCTATGGTACTGGACATAGCCACCCGTTCAGTATCAGGACCTCTGGATATTAAGGGTGATCACAGTGACATAATGATGGCCCTTAACACCGGCTGGATAATGCTCATGGCCAAGGATCCGCAGATGGTCTACGACATGAACATAGTGGCAGTCAAGCTTGGAGAGCATCCTGAAGTAAGACTGCCTGTTATGGTGAGCTACGATGGATTCTTTACAAGCCATCAGAAGAGGAGGGTGCACTATTTCGAGGATCCACAGGTTATCAGGGATTGGCTCGGTGACAAGGTCCAGGAAAATCACGCCCTTGACCCCGACAATCCTGTCACCATAGGTCCCTACATGAACGAGCCGGACCTGATCAATAACAAGAAGCAGCTTGATCTTGCCATGAAGGCAGCCTACAAGCACCTTCCCGAGGTCCTTGCCGAGTATGGGAAGATGTCCGGTCGTACTTATCCGCTTCTCATGTCTCACGGTATGGAAGATGCCGACACAGCCCTGTTCGTGCTCAATTCGGCCTACGATACGGCCAAGATCGCCGTGGACCAGCTAAGAAGCCAGGGCAAAAAAGTAGGGGTTGTCACGGCAAACGTGATACGTCCCTTCCCCGCAAAGGAGCTTACCGAGATCTTCTCCGACATCAAATCACTTCTTGTGGGCGACCGGGCGGACAGTTACGGCGCCTGGCAGGGCAATATGGCCATGGAGATAAAGGCCGCGCTGAAAGATGACGACACTAACCGGACAAAAGTAATTTCCAGGATCTACGGTCTTGGAGGCCTCGACTTCTTTGTGGAAGACGCTCTGGAGATGTTCGAGGAGGCCCTCGAAACCACAAAGACCGGAAAGGTGGCAGTTCCATTTGAATACCACGGTGCCAATCCAGGAACAGAGGGTGTCGCCATGGAAAGGATCCTGGAGCCTCTTAGCAAGGAGAGGATGTCTCCGGGACTCCTGAGGCTGGAAGAAAAAGACGGTCAGACACTCCTCAAGGGATTCAACAAGAGGAAGCTCGCGGAAATGCCCAAGAGAATGCTGCCCGGCCACGGTGCCTGCCCCGGCTGCGGAATATTCCCCAACCTGAATATCTTCCTGAGAGGCATCGAAGGTAACGTGGTTGTCCTTTTCCATACTGGATGCGCCATGGTCGTCACCACAGGATATCCTTTCAGCTCTCACAGGATCACGTACATCCACAACCTCTTCCAGAACGGCGCCGCTACCATGAGCGGACTCGTGGAGGCTTATCACACAAGGGTTAAAAGGGGTGAGCTTCCCGGTGGTGAGGACTTCACCTTCCTCATGGTAACCGGAGATGGCGGCCACGATATAGGCCAGGGCCCGAGCATAGGTGCCGCCATCAGGGGCCACAAGATGATCCTCCTTGAGTACGACAACCAGGCATACATGAATACAGGGACCCAGCTGTCATTTACTACTCCACTGGGACATCAGACGTCCACTTCAGGTGTGGGCCCGGGAGAACGGGGCAAGTCCTTCCAGCACAAGGATACGACCCAGATAATGGCTGCCTGTCACATACCTTATGTATTTACAGCTATAGAGTCAAAACCCAGGGATATGGTGAGAAAAGCGGCCATTGCCCAGAAAGTGGCAAGGGAAGAGGGCTTCGTCTTCGCCAAGGTTCTCTCCATCTGCCCGCTGGGCTGGAGGACTGTAGAGAAAGACTCCGTCAGCATCATGCAGAAGTCCGTTGACTGCTGTTTCTTCCCCCTCTACGAGGTCAGGAACGGGATAACGACGATAACCTACAACCCTGAGGACAAGGACAACAAGATACCGACCATCGAGTGGCTCAAGACCATGGGCAAAACACGCCATCTCCTGAAGGAAGAGAACGCGGATATCGTTGAGGAGTTCCAGAACGAGGTCGACCGCAGGTGGAATATGCTTAAGGAGAAGCATAACAATCCCAATCTCTAAGGTCGAACAATAACGGGTCATCTGCGTTGTTCTCGGTCGTCGCCAGTCCTCGGCGTATGTCCATATACGCCTCCGGCTGGCTCCTTCCTGCGGCCTAGCATTTGACCCATTCTTGTCCGCCCTAATTTTCGAACTTGGTTTTCAGGTGCTGGTTCATTAGAAATTGGAAATTCGAAATAGAGCTTTAGAAATTAGATAAGAGCAGTCACTAGTTGTTAGCTTACTAGAAACCAGAAACTAGAAACCAGAAACTATAAAAAGAGGCCTCATAGGAGGCCTCTTTTTGATCGGTTCATCTCCAATTTAGTAGGTGGGATTTCAGTATAACGTATTCAAATGGCCGGGGTTTTGATGAATCACGAAGCGAAATACCGATTCCATCGCCTGCAATCTTGTAAATGAGGTCGGACCTTTCTTACTCCTTCCTCTTTCCTAACCCCTCC
>JBGMRC010000109.1:0-5100 GCA_048061075.1 bacterium
ATGAGAAGAAAAATTTACCTGACCTTGTTAATATTATTTCTCGCCGTACTGTTCCCGGCCAGTTCCAACGCCGCTGATCGCCTGAAGCTTTCATCCACGACCAGCACCGACAATACGGGGCTTTTGGCCTACATACTTCCGATCTTTGAAGAGAAAACGGGTATAAGAGTCGACGTTATCGCCGTTGGTACCGGCAGGGCGCTCAAGCTGGCTGGAAACGGAGATGTGGATGTAACCCTGGTCCACGCCCCTGCAAAGGAACGATCTTTCATGTCCGAGGGCTACGGAGTCGACCGCCGCGCAGTCATGGCAAATTACTTTATCATTGTGGGCCCTCCGGATGATCCCGCGGGGGTCGCCGGGGCCGGGAGCGCAGTAGAGGCGTTCATGATGATCCAGGAGGCACAAGCGCCCTTCATATCCCGCGGGGACGAATCCGGGACCCATACCAGGGAACTGGCCATCTGGGAAGCTGCGGACCAGAACCCCGGCGGCGAAAGGTGGTACCTGGAGACCGGCAAGGGGATGGGAGAGTCATTGGCCATGGCGGACGAGAAGAGAGGTTATACACTCTCGGATCAGGGCTCCTTTCTCAAATACAGTGATAAGGTGGAACTGGCAGCCCTGTTCACCGCCAGGTCTAAACTGCTTTACAACCCCTACTCCATAATAGCGGTCAACCCGTCAAGGCATCCTCACGTGAACTACTCCGGGGCTACGAAACTCATCGAGTTCATGACCTCGCCGGAGGGCCAGAAACTCATCGGTGATTTTACTGACGGCAGGGGAAATCGGATGTTCCTTCCCCTCATTAAGGGGGAATGATCAGGCCGTAACGATGAATCGGAGAAACGGGGAAACGGTGTGTACCCCCCTCTCCTGACCTGCCGTAATGAATTATTATACTATGGCAGGCCTTCCTCTCCCGCCAGGGGAGAGGATGTAAGAGAACACAATTAAGGAAACATGGATTATCTAATCGGAGCGCTGACAGAAGCGTTAAAGCTCATAATCAGCCTCGACAGGGAAGTACTATCAATCGCCTTTTTATCGTTACGGGTCGCCGGGACGGCCACTCTTCTGGCGGCCATCTTCGGTATCCCACTTGCCTACACCGTCGCGACAAGGGATTTTCCTGGCAGAGGTGCTGTACTGACCCTCTTTAACACGCTTATGGCCCTTCCCACGGTTCTCATCGGCCTTCTCGGCTATTCGTTTCTCTCCCGAAAGGGGCCCCTTGGATTTCTCGATCTTCTCTTTACACCGTCGGGCATCATCATTGGCGACATGATCCTGGCCTTCCCGCTCATAGTCGCCCTTACCGTGGCGGCCGTGAATTCAGTAGATGAACGGGCGCGCATGACCGCGCTGAACCTCGGTGCTTCAAGGCTCCAGGTAACCCTGACCGTTCTCATGGAGGCGCGTTACGCCCTGACCGCCGCTGTGATAAACGGCTTTGGCAGGGTCATAGCTGAAGTCGGTTCGGCAATGATGCTTGGAGGCAATATCCGCGGATACACCAGAACCATGACAACGGCTATAGCCCTGGAAACAAGCAAGGGGGAATTCTCACTCGCCATGGCGCTGGGTCTGCTTCTGCTTGGCCTTGCCCTGTCAATAAATCTTGTCTTCAGACGCCTTCAGAGGATCTCCCGGCGATGAACCTTTACTCTCTTGAAAACCTTTCTTTCTCATACGCAGGCCGCAGGATACTGGACATTCAGAGTCTGATCTTTAATGAGGGCAGGATATATTCCATTACCGGTCCTAACGGTTCGGGGAAAACCACGCTGCTAATGCTACTGGGCATGCTTAAGGTACCGGATGAAGGAAGGATATTTTTCAGAGGACAGGATCCTTACTCTACAAAAGGTATGGATCCGGCGGCCGTTCGCAAAGAGGTGGGTTTTCTCCTTCAGGCACCGTATCTTTTTTCCGCAACGGTAGAAAAAAATATTGGCTACGGCCTGGCCGTGAGAAAGACTCCAGGAGATGTGATCGCCAGGAAAGTGGACGAAGCTCTGCACCTTGTGGGAATGCAGGGTACAGGAAAACGCCAGAACCACACGCTGTCGGGGGGCGAGGTCCAGAGAGTTGCCCTCGCAAGGGCTCTTGTTACGGAGCCTGCCGTCCTCCTGCTCGATGAACCGCTGGCAAACGTGGACCCTGCCAGCCGCAGCGTGATAGAGGGTATTCTCCTGAATAAATGCCGCGATGAGGGTATGAGCATAATTATCACGACCCACGACATCGAACAGGCATACCGTCTTTCCGATGAAGTTGTCACTCTCATGGACGGCAGGGTCACTCCCGGAGCCATGGAGAACATATTTCACGGGGCCGTCTATCAGAGCGGAGGCAGCTGGGTGTTCGATACAGGCAGGATCAGTATCTTCGTGCCCGGGGGGAATGAGGGGACGAGGACCGCCTTTATTCCACCCGAATCGATCCTGCTCAGTTCCACAGCGGTGTACACCAGCGCAAGGAACACTCTCCGCGGACGGATTACAAAGGTCCAGGAGAGAAACGGATCCGTGGAGGTGACCGTCAACGCGGGTGAGACCCTTACATCGCGAATTACCAGGGAGTCCTTTCAGAAGATGGGTCTGAATCTTGGTTCGGAGGTTTCACTGATCTTCAAAACGGAATCTGTAAAGATCTATTAGTTGAAAGTTGAAGGTTGGACACAATATTATTAACAACTAATAACTTTTAACCTTCAACTTTTAACTTTTAACTGATTCAGATGGAATGCCGTCTATATTTTCAGGGAAGGCATTCCATCTGAATCCCATCCCCGCTTTTCATAATAAATATCCAGGATCTTTTCATACTCTTCCCGAGAGACCACACTGCCTTTCGTAGGACCTGAAGGAACCGGGTCCTCGAAGGTCCTCGCGGGCGGGTAGTCGTCCTTGCGGCTGATGCCCAGGCGAACGTTGATGGAGCGGGTAAGATCGTAGATATGGGATGAACAGGCCAGCAGGTCGTCCATGGATCTCTCCACTCCAGTAACGGCCGCGTAGAACCGCCGATAGTAATCCTCAGGGAACCCCAGTTCTATCCAGGGCAGCCTGCAAACCCCGAACATGTCGAAGAGTGGCCTGACGTTTTGATGATATATCACCAGGTCCGCCTTGTCTTGAAGACTCCAGTTCTCGCCGTTCTCCAGCTCCCTGGCCACAGTCCAGGCTCTGGTATGATGGGCGCCTATATCGGAAGTACCGTATCCCAGCGCCATGGAGATCGCGGCCCTGGAATCATATGCGGACTGTTCAAGACCCTTTACCTGGCAGAGGATCCCTGTGAGCTGCGGCCAGCGGGCAAGTATTGCCCTGCTGCCCCCGGCAAGAGTATCACCAACGCCTTCCCTGTTTGCTATCTTGCTGATAATTTCGAGTATACCGTCCTCGTCGCCCCAGTTGAGTGCCTTTCCGTCCAGGTCATCGGCAGATATTACTCCCTTTTCCTGACCCTCCATTAACGCCCCGATAATGCCTCCCGAGGAGATCGTGTCCAGCCCTAGTTCGTCACACAGGGCGTTGGCCTTCAGGATGTAGGCAAAGTTCGAAACCCCAAGATTGCTTCCCAGCATCGCGGCTGATTCATATTCGGGCCCTTCGGTAACGGTCCCCCTGTATTTGCCCTCTTTGACCAGGCAAATATTACCGCAGCTCATGGAGCATCCGAAGCATGCGGAATCACCTATCTTGTAGCGATCCTTCATGACATATCCGTTCATCCTGTCTGCCCGCTCAAACACAGTCTGCTGGAAGTTATATGTGGGCAGTATCCCCATGGTGTTGGCGTAATCCACCACTGACATTAGCCCCTGTTCCTGCCAGAAGGTGAAGAATTCATGGTTTGCGATAAGTTCGTACCCTTCCCGTGACACATCCATAAGCGCGTCAAGGTCATGCACCGGCAGATCCTTCGAACCCCGTACAGCTACAGCCTTCAGATTCTTGGAGCCCATTACAGCACCGATACCGATCCTGCCTGCGTTTCTGCTCCAGTCGGTGTTGACACAGGAAAAGACCGCACAGTTCTCCCCCGCCACACCAATAGAAGCGATCTTCATATCCTCGTCCCCGGTAGCCTGCCGGACAATATGTTCAGCTTCCAGTGTGGTCTTCCCGCGGGCTTCAGGCAGGGGGATTATATTTATCCGTCCGTCATCTATTGCCAGGGCCGAAAGCTCTGGCGCCCGGCCCCTGATGACCACAGCATCGTATCCTGCCTGTCTCAGTTCAACTCCGAAGACACCCCCCATGCTGCTGTCGCCGTAGATCCCGGTGGCCGGTGAAAGTGTCACGAAGGAATTTTTTCCGGCAGCGGGGATGTAGAGCCCGGAAAGTGGACCCGGAGCTATTACCAGTATGTTCTCGGGGCCGAGGGGATCGATCTTCTTGCGGGAGTTTTTTACAAGATCGGCTACGAACCTGGCCCCAAATCCCCGCCCGCCGATATAGTCGTATGCCACCTTCTCGTCGAGTGGAACCACATTGGACTCACCGCGGGTGAGATCCACGTCCAGAATGGAAAAGAAGTACCCGCCCTTAATCATCCTTTTGCACCTTTTCCCTGGCGTATCGGAGGATCTTTTTCTGTTCTCCGTCCATGTACTCAACCTTGCTCATCCTGGCGTAGTTTCTTGCTGCTGACAGTCTGTGGGCCTGTCCCAGTATATGCTTGGGATGAAATTTGAGCGCTTCCTTGGGGCAGGCTTCAACACACAGAGGCTTGCCGTCGCACAGATCGCACTTCAAGGGATGCTCCACGTCTTCGTGAAGGAACATTGCTCCGAAGGGACAGCTTGTTATGCACTGGTTGCAGGATATGCACTTTTCTTCGTTGATACGAACTATACCGTTCTCCCTGAAGATGGCGTTTGTTGGACAGCCCTCTCCGCACTTTGGAATTCCGCACTGCTTACAGATTATAGGCATGCGGATAACAGGGTGGGGATACAGGACCATCACCCTGACACAGCTTTTTTTCGGGTTATTTACTCCCATTCTCCCCACGCTGCACGCCAGTTCGCAAACTCTGCAGCCGGAACAGCGCTCGGGTATCACTGTAAGATGCACTCTAACCTCC
>JBGMRC010000110.1:0-4973 GCA_048061075.1 bacterium
GTGGACGTCCCATGCCTTAAGATATGCAAGGCCCCTGCCAAGGTGCTCTGACACCGGAGTTTAAGATTGCCGCGTCGCATCTGCGGAACCCATTACACCGCATGTGCTCCTCGCAATGACTATACTTGGAACCTGGAACTCCACGCATATGCGTGGCCCATTTTTTACTTGAAACTTGGAACCTGAAACCTGAAACTAAGCTCAAATGCGATTCGGTAAATGGCTGTTTATACTGGTACTGGTATTCGGGATCATTTCCGCCATCAAGGTGGGGACGCCGTACCTGCGCAACTGGATGTTCAAGGGCGTGATGGAGGAGCAGGCCAGGCTCCTTTCCGTCAATACAGTTAGCCGGGCAAAGAGCAATCTCATGCAGGAGGCCAGAGGTAACAAGATCCCCATCACCGAAGAGCAGCTCATCGTACGCAAGGATAGAGCTACAGGTCAGGTCCTGATAGAGACCGAATACAGCGTCACAGTGGAGATCCTCCCCAACTACTCCTACACATGGAACTTCCACCCCAAGGTGGAGACGAGAGTGGCGGTGGATAAGCGGCTTGACTATTAAGAGCGTCCAAGGTCCAACCGTTCGAAAAGCTCACGGTTCTGAGCAGAGTCGAAGGATATCCAACGTCAGCCACGCCTATGCGTGGGGTCCCATGACCCAAGACCCAGATCCCAGGTAACTCCATAGAGCTTGTCACCCTATCCTGTCATTTTCACCCCAGCGCCCGGAGACCATTTAGCAATGCTCTAATGTTCTAAACCCAATTTCCAAAACCAATGATCTAATTTCGGTTCATCTCCAAATTAGTTGGTGATTAATACGTAATATCCAGGTTCCGTCAAAAGCTCCTTCGCCTTCCGAGCCCCCTTTGAGCTTCGTTTCAGGGCCTTTTAACGGAACCTGGATAGCTCAATTATATCAAGCCGGGGTTTTGGTGAATCACGAAGCGAAGCTCAAAGGGGGTTACGAAGGCGAGTGATTACACCCAAAAACCCGGCTCTATGAATTATATTTACCTGAATTTCACAACTTGATTGGGAGATGAACCGTCAATTGTAATAACCAAAAACCAACAACTTAAGCAAGTAACTGGCTGATAATAAAGGGGAATTTTACGCTACTTGACATTATTACCCGACAGGATTATATTGCAGGAACACTAACCCTTTAATCTAATTCCGCGAGATTAGGAAGGGACACAGAATGAAACTCTGCACTGCCCACATATCCAATACAAGCCTCTCTGCCTTCAGGCGGAGGGGCTTTTTTTTAGCGGGGTGACGGGATGAAGGGAAGAAGAAAACGGCGGATACTGAATTCTGCAGAGATAGCCAGGGCTCTTTCACGTATCTCCCACGAGATACTGGAGCGGAACAAGGGTCCGGATAATCTTGTGATAGTCGGGATTCCTGAGCCCGGGCCCTTTCTGGCCGCCAGGATCTGCGCAAACATCAATGAAGCTGAGGGGGTGGAAGTTCCCATAGGGAGGTTGGATATAACCTTCCACAGGGACGATATTGCCGCGAAGCCGTCTCCCATGCCCAAAGGGACGGACCTGCCATTCGATGTCCAGGGCAAAACTGTTGTCCTGGTGGACGATGTTCTCTTCACCGGAAGGACGGTGAGAGCTGCCATGGATGCCCTGGTGGACCACGGGAGGCCCGACAAGGTGCAGCTCGCAGTACTTGTGGACAGGGGCCACAGAGAACTGCCGGTAAGGGCAGACTTCGTGGGAAGGAACATTCCCACCGGGCAGTTTGAGCAGATCCATGTACTTCTCACTGAGATGGGAGAGGATGAGGATCGGGTTTTAATCACAGAGGGGGAGCTATGATTGTCAGGACATCGACAAGTGCTCATATACTTTGTTCTCCCGCGTCACCAATCCTCGGCGTATGTCCCATATACGCCTCCGGTTGGCTCCTTGGTCGGGCCTCGTATCTGAGCACTTCTCGACGCCCTGTGTTCGCATTGCCTGGAATTTTGCCTGAGGGGGTTTCTGTATGATCGGAGGCAGCAGGCACTTGTTGGGCCTTGATGGATATTCGGCAGAGGATATTATAAAGATCCTTGACGTCGCCGAGGGTATGAAGGAGATCTCTACCCGGAAGATCAAGAAGGTTCCTACTTTGAGGGGCAAGACCGTCGTAAATTTCTTCTTAGAGCCGAGTACAAGGACAAGGATGTCCTTCGAGATAGCGGCAAAGAGGCTTTCGGCCGACACGGTGAATATCTCTACTTCGGCCAGCAGCACCGTCAAGGGCGAGACCCTGATCGACACCGCGAGGAACATCGAATCCATGGCCCCCGATGTGGTCGTCATCCGGCACAAGTTCTCGGGAGCTCCGGAGATGCTCTCCCGGTACCTTGACTGCTCCGTGGTTAACGCGGGTGACGGTTCCCACCAGCACCCCTCCCAGGGCCTCCTGGACCTTTTCACGATCCGGGAAAAGAAGGGCGGCATCGAAGGCCTCAAGGTGGCCATTGTGGGAGATATAACCCACAGCCGTGTTGCCAGATCCAATATATACGGGCTGTCTACCCTGGGCGCTAAGGTTGTTGTCAGCGGTCCCATGACAATGATCCCTCCCGAGATAGAGGGGCTGGGGGCCGAGGTGGCCCCCAGTGTAGATGATGCCCTGGAGGACGCCGACGTCATCATGATGCTGCGTATCCAGCTGGAACGGAAGAGCAACTCGCTCATCCCCTCGCTCAGGGAATACGCGCGCTTCTTCGGTCTGAGCCTCGAGAGGCTGAAACGGGCAAAGGAAGACGTCGTGGTCATGCACCCGGGCCCCATCAACAGGGGCGTTGAGATCTCCTCGGACGTTGCCGACGGACCTTACAGTGTCATACTGGACCAGGTGGAGAACGGTGTCGCCGTCAGGATGGCGATACTCTATCTCCTCTGCGGAGGTAGCGATGAAGTGGTTGATTAAGGGCGGAAGGGTCGTTGACCCTGCCGCCGGCACTGATGAAAAACTGGATATTGTCATAACTGACGGTGTCATCAAGAAGGTGGGAAAGAAGATCAACCCCCCCAATGGGGGCGAGGTATTCAATGCCGGTGGCTTTACCGTATTTCCGGGATTTATAGATATGCACTGCCACCTGAGGGAGCCGGGGTTCGAGTACAAGGAGACCGTTGCGACGGGCGCGGCAGCCGCTGTCAGAGGAGGGATTACGTCGATAATGTGCATGGCCAACACCGATCCCGTGAACGACAACGCATCCGTTACCGGCTACATACTGGAAAAGGCAAGAGACGCTGGCAGGGCCAGGGTCTACCCGGTTGGATGTGTGACCGAGGGCATGGCCGGTGAGAACCTTTCGGAGATGGGAGAGCTTGCCGATGCCGGCTGCGTGGCCGTATCCGACGACGGAAGGCCTATATCCAACGGTGAGATCATGCGGAGGGCCATGGCCTACGCACCCGAATTCAATCTCCTGGTAATCGACCACGCAGAAGACCTCACCATCGCAGGGGACGGCGTCATGCACGAGGGCGCCATATCCACACGCCTTGGTCTGGAGGGGATCCCTGCCGCCGCCGCAGTTACGGGGGTAGCCCGCAATATAGCTCTCATAAAGGAGTTCGGGGGCAGCATCCACCTGGCCCACATCAGCACAAGAAACGCCATAGACCTTATCAGGACAGCCAAAACTGAGGGGCTTTCCGTCACGGCGGAAACCTGCCCGCACTACTTTACACTCACCCATGAGGCTGTGCTTGGATATAACACGAACGCGAAGATGAACCCCCCGCTGAGGACGGAAGATGACCTCAAGGCGGTCATCGAGGCCCTGGCGGACGGGACGATCGACGTTATCGCCACCGACCACGCCCCCCACCACCGTGATGAAAAAGAGGTGGAGTTCGATCTCGCGGCCTTCGGTATTTCCGGACTGGAGACCGCCATGGCGCTGACTCTCAAGCTGGTGAACGACGGCAGGATCAGCCTCCTGGACGCGGTGAGCAAATGGACGACAGCCCCTGCCAGGATAGCCGGTCTTCCCGGCGGAAGCATCGCGCCGGAAGAGGTGGCGGATCTTGCCATTGTGGACCTGGAAAGGGAATGGACTGTGGACCCGGACCAGTTCATCTCAAAGGGCAGGAACACGCCCTTTACCGGAATGACCCTGAAGGGCGTCGTTATGGCGACCATGGTGGGGGGGGAGTTCGTGTTCGACGGGCAGGACGGTTCATAAAATGTCAGGCCTCGCCCGGATACTTCATGGAAGCAGACCCAGGGCCTGTCTCGCCCTGGCCGACGGTACCTTGTTTCCCGGATGGGGCTTCGGAGCCAGGAAGATAACTGTCGGTGAGGTAGTGTTCAACACATGTCTTGCCGGTTACCAGGAAGTCCTGACGGATCCTTCCTACCACAGGCAGATAGTTGTTATGACGGCCCCCCAGATCGGCAACACGGGGACCAATCCCGAGGACTCGGAGTCAGATAAACCATGGGTAGCCGGGTTCGCAGTGAAGGAAAACTCCATCGTAACGAGCAGCTGGAGGGCCACGGAGGACCTTGGTTCCTTCCTGGAGCGCCAGGATATAACCGGGATCGAGGGTATAGACACCAGAGCGCTGACCCGCCACATCAGGGACAGGGGGGCTCAGGCGGGGGTCATCGGCACGGGAGATGTGAACCCGGACGAGCTGGTTGACCATGCGCGGGCGTGGGGCACCATGGAGGGAAAGGACCTGGTGGCGGAGGTCACGCCGGACAAGGAATATACATGGGAGGAGGGTCCTTATCACCCCCTGAAAGGTTTTTCGGAGGTGGATCTCAGGTACCATGTTGTTGCCGTGGATTACGGCATAAAGCGCAATATTCTCAGAGAGCTTGCGGGTAAGGGGTGCAGGGTGACGGTTGTCCCTGCGACAACCGGTGCCGACAGGATACTTTCCCTCGCGCCGGATGGTGTGTTTCTGTCCAACGGTCCCGGTGACCCGGAACCG
>JBGMRC010000111.1:0-4963 GCA_048061075.1 bacterium
TCTCCTCGCCTGAACCCGAACATTTTCGGCGGATATCCGATAGAGAACCTCTCTACACCGACCCCGAAGAACTTCGCAACCAGGAAATGCCCAAGTTCATGCACGAGAACCAGCACCCCCAGAACAATTATGAAAGATAATACCGATGTCATCCGCTCTCCTTTTCCAAAAAACTATCTCCTGGAGACGCAATATATTCATTTGCCGCTTTTCTGGCCCAACTATCACCACGCAGGATCTCGGCAAGATTCCGATCCTGAACCTCAGGCGCAGTTTCCATAACGTGGGCAACAACCCGGGGAATGCCGGTGAACGGGAGCTGTCCGTTAAGGAATGCCTCCACAGCCATTTCGTTGGCCGCATTCATGACCGCAGGGATGCCTCCCCCTCTCCTCAGAGCCTTATAGGCAAGCGAAAGACAAGGAAAGAACTCAAGATCCGGCTTAAAAAACTCCAGTCTGCCTTCAGCAGTAAGGTCCAGGGGCTCGAAAGGAAGAGACATCCGGTCAGGATATCCAAGGGCAAAGGCTATGGGCAGGCGCATATCGGCAATGCCCATCTGTGCAAGGGTCGATCCGTCAATAAATTCCACCATACTGTGGACGATACTTTGTGGATGTACAACCACCTCGATCCTTTCATCAGGAACACCGAAGAGCCAGTACGCCTCGATCACCTCAAGACCCTTATTCATCATTGTAGCCGAATCCACCGTGACTTTGGGCCCCATCTCCCAGCGTGGATGGTTAAGGGCCATCTCAGGAGTCACCCTGTCCAGGAAATCGAAGCCCTTTCCGAAAAAAGGTCCGCCTGAAGCTGTCAATATCAGCCTCTGTACGCCATCTGTGTCCTGACCCATGATCGCCTGGAAAACGGCCGAATGTTCGCTGTCTACCGGCAGTATCCTGGCTCCGGTCCGCCGGGCCTCGTTTGTAATAATGGAACCCGCCGCCACAAGAGCCTCCTTGTTGGCCAGAGCCACATCCTTGCCGGCCTCCACCGCCGCAAAAGTTGGCATAATACCCGCGGCGCCCACGATAGCGGAAACAACAGTATCCGCCTCAGGGATAGTGGAAGCCTCAAGGATCCCCTCCATTCCAGAAAGGACACTGATACCGCTGCCTGCGAGAGAACTTTCGGCATCGCAGGCCGCCTCTTCGTCAAAGAGGGCTATTAATTTCGGTTTATATTCCCTGGCCTGGCGAACGATACTCTCAACGTCCGATCTTGAAGCAAGAGAGACCACGCGAAACAGGTCCCGATTTCTCGCGATAATGTCCAGGGTGTTCTTTCCGATGGATCCTGTGGACCCAAGTATGGAGATCCGCTTAACAGTGCTCATCCAAAGCCCCCGCCAAAAAGCAGGATCATATAAAAGAAGACCGGTATGGCGAAGAGAAGCGCATCGATCCGGTCCAGCACTCCCCCGTGACCGGGAATGAGCGTCCCGGAGTCTTTGACCCCGGCATCTCTTTTCACCATGGATTCAGCCAGATCACCCACCTGACCCAGAAAAGCTGTTACCAGTCCGATAATGACGGCGAAACCGATGCTCCAGTCAATAAAGCCCGAAGCTGAAAAGACTACCGCGACCACAGGAGCACTAAGCATGCCTGCCACAGCTCCTTCAACCGTTTTATTGGGGCTGACAGATTCGAGGAGCTTTCTTTTTCCCATGGACGAACCAACGAAAAAGGCAGCACTATCGCAGGTCCAAATGACCACAAGCAGGAACAGCAGGGCCCTTCTGCCGCCGGCGGAAGTCAGCATCAGGGGAACGTGGGCCAACAGCCAGGGAGGATAGATCAGGGCGAATACGCTGAAAGAGATCACTGCAAGCGAACCACTTACCTCACCCGCAACTACCCGGAAAAAGATGAGAACAGCGATCGAGCCGGCAAGAGAAAAGAACAGCCAGGCCATACCCCCCAGCCATGCGGCCATGATCATTATTATCGCGCATACAGATATAAAGGCGACGGGAAGTTCCTGACCCCTTGCGCGTACAAGATGGGCAAGCTCACCTACTGCGATAACCGAAAAGACCGCTGTAAGGGATGTGCCAACAACCGCCGGCGCCCAGAGAACGGTAACCACAACAGCACCGCCCAGTACCAGGGCTGTGACTATGCGTTTCATTTTCCACCGGCCTTCATCTGATCAGACGTAAGGCCGTAGCGCCTCTCCCTCTTTCTGAATTCTTCAATGGCCTCCCTCAGATCATCTGCTGAGAAATCAGGCCAGAATTTATCTGTTACATAAAATTCAGTGTATGCAGTCTGCCACAGGAGAAAATTACTTACTCTCATCTCGCCACTCGTGCGAATAAGAAGATCGGGATCGGGTATACCCTTCGTAGCCAGGTGTTCATCCACAGTGATCTCACCCACATCCTCAAGCGCGATCTTGCCAGAGGCGACTTTTCCGGAGATCTGCCTGACGGCATCCACAATATCCTGCTTGCCGCTGTAGCTCAACGCAAGGACGAGGGTTAATCCGTCGTTGTTCAGGGTGTCCATTTCAACGCTCCTGAGTGTCTTCAGAACAGCCGGTGGCAGGTCGTCGCTGTGCCCGATAGTCCTGAGCCGTACGTTGTTCTTCCTCAGCATAGCTAGCTCTTTTTTGAGGTAGAGGTCCAGCAATTCCATCAGTGCTGTGACTTCGTTCCCTGGGCGCTGCCAGTTCTCCCTGGAAAAGGCAAAAAGAGTCAGGTAGCCTATACCACACCGTGCGCTCTCCTCAACTATCGAACGCACAGCCGCAACACCTGCCCGGTGCCCGGCGATCCTGGGAAGACCCCGTTCCCTGGCCCATCTTCCGTTGCCGTCCATTATTACAGCGATATGGCGGGGTACTGTTTTATTCACCTGTTCCTGAGGACCTTGTGATAAGAAGAGTTGAAGGTTGAAAGTTGAAAGTTGAAGGTTGAAAGTTGAAGGTTATCAAATTACATATTTCATTTTCCCGCACTAGACTTTTAACTTTCAACTTTTAACTTTAAACTCGATCAAAACCCTGAAAAGTCTCTATTATTGAAGGGAGATCATACCTCCATGATCTCCTTTTCCTTGTTCTGGATCATATCATCGACTTTCTCAACATATTTATCTGTGATCTTCTGGATCTCATCCTGGGCTCTGTGAAAATCATCCTCCGAAATAAGCTTCTCCTTCTCGAATTCCTTTGCTTCGGAGATCGAATCCCGCCGCGCATTACGAATTCCCACCTTGCTGTCCTCACCGTTCCGCTTGACAAGCTTCACAAGCTGCCCTCTCCTTTCTTCGGTGAGCGGCGGTATGGAGATCCTTATGACCTTGCCGTCGTTGCTGGGTGTCAACCCCAGGTCCGAGCGCATTATGACTTTTTCAACATCCTTGATAATAGTTGTATCCCAGGGCTGTATGACAATGAGACGGCTCTCGGGGATAGAAAGGGTGGCTACCTGGTTCAGCGGAGTCTGTGTTTCATAGTAATCGACACTGATACCGTCCAGGATGGCCAGAGACGCCCTCCCGGTCCTGATAGTTGCCAGATCCTTCGCGAGAGACTCAAGGGATTTCTCCATCTTCTTTTTAGTATCCTGATAGAGTTCCTCGATCATCGGTTCCCCTCCCCCTTGACCAGTGTTCCAACCGCCTCACCTTTTACAGCCCGGATCATGTTGCCCCTCTTTTTCAGGTTGAATACCACGATAGGCATATCGTTGTCCATGCACAGCGCAATAGCGGTTGAATCCATTACCTTGAGCCGCTTTTCCAGCACATGTTCATATGTAAGGGTATCAAATTTTTCTGCCTCAGGGTTGATGAGCGGGTCATCGGAATAAACACCGTCCACCTTTGTAGCTTTCATCAGTATTTCCGCGTTTATCTCCATCGCCCTCAGAGCCGCAGCGGTATCGGTTGTGAAGAAAGGGTTACCAGTTCCGGCAGAGAAAACGACGACCCTTCCTTTTTCAAGGTGTCGGATAGCTCTCCTGCGAATATATGGCTCAGCTACCTGACTCATCTCAATGGCCGACTGGACCCGTGTAGGGATACCAGCGCCCTCCAGCATATTCTGAAAGGCAAGCGCATTGATCACCGTGGCGATCATGCCCATATAATCGCCGGTGGTCCTTTCGATCTTCGTTTGTTTTTCGTCAGCTCCACGAAAGATGTTCCCCCCACCGATGACGACTGCGATCTGCGTTCCAAGTTTGTGGACCTGTGCGACTTCCTCTGCGATGGTTTTCAGTTCACCGAGATCCAGGCCGAATGATTCCGATCCCAGTAGAGCCTCACCGCTGATCTTGAGCAGGACTCTCTTATACAACGGCATCTTTTCCGTCAATACGGCCCCCTGTATCAGGAAGAGGTCTTATCATGACCTTCGCTCACTTCGAACCGCGCAAAACGCCTGATCTTTATGTTCTCACCAAGTCTGGTTGAAACAGATTTTACGTGATCCGCGACCTTAACGCCGCTTTCCTTAATAAATTCCTGTTCCTCGAGACAGACCTGTTCCAGGTACTTGTCTATCTTTCCTTCAACGATCCTGTCGATGACCTTTTCCGGCTTTCCGGATTCTTCAGCCTGAGCCCTGTATATTTCCCTCTCTTTTGTGAGATCGGCTTCAGGCACTTCCTCCCTGTGGACGCATAGGGGGCTGGCGGCAGCTATCTGCATCGCAAGGTCAGATACAAGATCCATAAAATCGTCCGTACGGGCCACAAAGTCAGTCTCGCAATTGACTTCCACGAGAACACCTAGTTTGCCGCCCATATGGATGTAGGACCCAACGACACCTTCACTGGCTTCCTTCCCGGCCCGCTTTGAGGCGGCGGAAAGTCCCTTCTTCCTCAGATATTCGACAGCTTTTTCCGCATCGCCTCCCGTTTCCTGGAGCGCAGTCTTGCAGTCCATAAAACCAGCACCTGTTTTTTCACGAAGTTCCTTGACCAGAGTTGCACTGATGCTCATTT
>JBGMRC010000112.1:0-4894 GCA_048061075.1 bacterium
CCCTTCCGGTCAACGGCAAAAAATTTGAGGGTTCCGCTTCTGAGGAAAACGATATTATCTCCAGTGTAAACAGAGCTGTCCAGGTCGGGGTCGGAACCGTCGATCGTATAATGGATCTCAGACCCGGGCTCAGCGGAGAGCAGAACATAGACCGGGGGAAAGTACTCCCCTCCAGGTGGATCGGGTCTGGTTACCGGGGGAGTATTACCGAACAGATATTCTGAAGTGTTAATGGACTCAGCATTTCCAAATTTATCCACAGCGAAATATTTCAGAACTGTATTACCTTTCAGGACGATGGAATCCTTATAGACGTTAGAATCCTCAGTGGGATCAGAGCCGTCCAGAGTGTAATGTATGACGGCATCGTCTTCGGACGTGGTGAGTGCTAAATTCAGAGGTAACTTGTAAAAACCTGCAGGTGGCGTGGCGGTTGTGCTCGGAGGGAGGACATCCGGGCTGACCGTGATACGGCCGGCAAAAGTGCCTCCGGGCGGATCTGCAATCGTCCTGAACTCATCCTCATCTGTTGTATCATGGCTTATTCCGTAAAAGGCTTCTTTGACGATCCCCCTTTTATTTCCAGGTTTGGTCTCAAAGTACCTCAGGACGGTGTCCTCTTCGATGTTGACCGGCGCTGAATATATGCTGGAGTTTACTGTTGGATTGGAGCCGTCAAGCGTATAGTAAACTACCCAGTTTTCCGGAAATTTCATAGAAACCCTGATATTGTCCGGATACTGACCCGGATCAGGGCTCAGTTTTATCTCACTGGCAAAGGCAGAAGATACAACTACTCCGAAAAGAATAATGGCAGAGAAAAGAATACTGGTCCTGAGGGGGCCTGAGATCAAAGTTCGGCTCCAGTATGAATAAGTTGAAAGTTGAAACTAGGTGCCAATAGTATGAAATACTCCGGTAAATATCAACTGCTTGAATCCAGAAGACAGAAGGCAGGAAAGGATAGTCAAATAAAGTTGAGAATTGTTGATTGTTGGTCATAACTTTCAACTTTTAACTTTCAACTTTCAACTCGTTTAAATCCATATGCTATAATTACTTTTATGAAATCCCGGCGAGCAAGGAGCATTGTCAAGGTGCCCGGCTTCAGTGCACCTGAGATCCGCGATATCCAAGTCCCGCAACTGGAAGAAGACGAAGTACTCGTTCGTATTACCCAGGTGGGATTTACCCGCCGGGACCGCCTCGTCAGGGAATTGGACGAAAGATCCCTCCCGGAAGTGTCTGATTTCTTGGTAATGGGACATATTGCAGCCGGAAGGGTTGCCGAAACGGGGTCCATGGTAAGAGATCTTGAACCGGGCGACCTTGTTGTCCCAACGGTCAGACGGGATTGTGAACACTGCATCGACGCCAGGAGCGATATGTGTATCCACCTTGACCTGTCGACCAACTGCGGAATCAATGGAGCCCATGGCTTTGCCAGAGAACTCATGGTCGAAAAGGCTCGTTATCTGATAAAAATACCGACTGAGCTGGAAGAGCTGGCAACTCTTATCACACCCCTCAGCGTTGCCGAAAAAGCGCATATGGAGTTGATTGAAACCAGGCAGAGATATAACTTTTTCTGCTACCACGACGAAGACAAGGTGATCCCCAACACGCTGATCACAGGTTTGGGTCCTGTGGGAATACTGACAGCAATGCTCACATCTCTTTACGGATACAAACTAACGGTATTCGGCAGGAGAGAGGCTGATGATACAAGGTCCAGGATTTTTCAACCCATTGACCTGGAATACATCAACACAACCCGAATTTCACCGGAAGACCTGGAGGAAAAGGGGTACCGTTTCCGTCAGATTTTTGAGACTACTGGTGACTCTGATTACATCATGAAAATACTCCCTCTAATGGACGCCAATGCCGTAAGTGTTCTGATGGCAATACCTGAAACCGAGCCCATGGAACACCAGACCAACATCCAGACAGCCCGATTGCTGAGGAACCTGGTTGAAAAAAACCAGGTTATTCTGGGAAGCCTCAAATCCGGCAGGGATGCCTTTGAATCAGCGGTAAGTCATCTGGAGGAGCTTGCGAGCACTTACGAGGAGCAGCTCAAACAGATCATCACCCACCGGGTCCCCTTTGACGACTTCGAGGAACTGTTCAAGCTGGATTCAAGGGAAGCGATATTGCCGGTGCTTGTATTTGACTAGGCTCGTTCAACGTTCAATGTTCAGCGTTTAACGTTTGGTAAGAGCATTCGAAATTAGATATTGGAAGTTGGAGTTTCAAATAATCCCCTCCCTCGATGGGAGGGGACAAAGGGGAGGGTGGCAGGATATCCCCCTCTCCTCACCTGCCGTTCAATGTTTTTCAATAACGGCAGGTTTCCTCTCCCACCAGGGGAGAGGAAGAGTAAGGTTGTGGTGCTGTTTGTTAGCCTATAGCCTACCGCCTATAGCCGACAGCCTGTTTTACACTTTACACATCACGCATTACGATTTTGGATCTTGGACTTTGGATTTTGGATCAGCCTGTTCATCCGATTCATTCAGCCTGAACCTGGCGACCTCGGGACCGAGTTTATCGGCAAGAGTTGAAAGGTCGTGAACAACAGCTTCCAGGGCTTTCATAGCAGTTCCGGTTTTATCAGCCACGTCAGCAATCATACCGAGTGATCTTACTATTTCGCGGCTGGCTTCCTGCTCCTTGTCCATGGCTTCTTTCATCTTCCTTGAAAAATCAAGGGTTTCTGCAACACCCTGGGAAATAATACCGCTTTCCATCGCCTGCTCACTTGTGCTGTGTTTGAGCTTTCTGGTCGCCTCCATTATTTCATCAGTTGAGGTTACGATAAGCTTGCTGCCGCTTTGCTGCTCGTCAACGGTTCTTTTTATCTGAAGGACCTCCTCCAGGTTTTTTGTGATAACCTTCAGTATATCCTGGCTCCTGTTTACCTGTTCTGATGCGGCTTCGGCTATTTGCCTGGCCATGTCCGCTGATTGCGATGAGTGATCCTCTATATCCTTCAGAACAACTCCCGTCTGGTCCGCCGTTGATATGGAGGATTCCGCCCCTTCTGATACTTCCCTCATCATCTCAACTGCGCCGTCAACATCTTTCCTCACGCTCTTTATAACCTCCTCTATTCGCTGAACGCTCTCCGTCGTAGTAACCGAGAGGTTTCCCACTTCCTCAGCAACGACCGCGAACCCCTTGCCATGTTCACCTGCCTGGGCAGCAATGATCGATGCATTTATGGAGAGAAGGTTGATCTGGTCGGCCACTTCCCTTATTACATCCACAATGTCACCAATGCTTGCTGATTTTTCTCCCAGAGAGTTGATCAACCGGCTGTAGCTGTCCACAAGATCCTTGTTCCTTCGGGTGACCCTGACAAGTTCTTCGAGGGCATTACTTCCGCGCTCCTTGGCAAGCTCCATGACATCTTCTGCAAGCTGGCGGGATTCCTGCGCAAACCTGCCTACCTCTGCACTGGATGCGGCAAGCTCTTCAGCCGTGGTGGCAGTCTGCTCCGAGGAGGCGGAAAGGGAATCCAGATACTCCACGTTCTGGTTCATGCTCGCGTCCATCTCGATCAGCGAGGAAGAGATCTTCTCAACCTCAGAGGCAAGCTGGTCCGCAAAGGCAGATACTTCATCTATGGAGGACTTGAGCTCCAGTGTAGAAGATGAGGAGTTGTCCAAAGCCGAGGAAAGATTTTCGAACTGGGAGCTAACCTCTCCCACGATCCTGTCCATCTCCCTGACAGTACCGGAGACCTTCATGATCTCATCGCCCTGGATAGATGCATCCTTGGAGACTTCGTCTGTGTGCCTCTCCAGATCGCCGGCTACCTCGTCGACCTTTTTTGATGTTTTCTGTATTTCACCGACTATACGCCGCAGATTCTGAAGCATCGTTGAAATAGCCCCGGAAAGAGCACCTATCTCGTCATCGGTTGCCCTCCCGACGTCGCGGCTCAAGTCACCATCGGCTATGGCCCTGGAAACTCCGATAAGGTTCCTTATGGGTATTGTCAGGGCTCTCTGCAGCAGGGTTGCCACAACAAGGCCAGCCAGAACTCCCAGAATGCCGAGAATTGAACCTAGCTGTCTCGTCCACCTGGTGCGGGCAAGTATTTCGTTTTCCACATCCATCATACTCTTGTAAACGTAATCCTTCAGGGCGTTTGCCACTTCCTGAATCTGCTTTTCCCGCTCGAGAAGGGTTCCCTCCCAGGACCTGACGGCCTGTCCCGTCCTTCTAACCTTCAGTTCCTGGGAATAAGCAACCATGGCCACTCTGTATTCTTTCAGCGCCACAATGAGACCGTCCGTAAGTTCGACCTCTCCTTCCTCAGCAAGCTGTTTTTTAAACACTTCGATATCGATAAGGAGAGTCTTGACCTTTAGCAGCAGGGGTTTCAGGTCAGTCTGTTCCTGGATAACAAAGAACGCAAATTCGTTCGTAATGTTGCCGAAAATGATAAGGAGGTTATCTATTTCGCGGAGCAGGGGCCGGTGTTCCATTTCCAGGGTCTGAAGGTCACGATCTATCCTGGTCGTCTGTACAACGCCGAAGATACTGATAAAGGCTATTATGCCAACGAGGATACCGAGTCCGATGAACCGAACCCAGCGAATGGAAATATGCAAGGGCTGCATTACCTGAACACCAGGTACAACCGTAGAGATTGGGCAGCGTGTGTCACTTTAACGAGTGACAATATTGTAATAACGATCAGGAAAAACAGCAGGAAAGACTTTCGAAATAACACTATCCGCCCCCTTCTCTAAAAGAACACTATTCTTCAGGTGCAAGACCAGCACTAACTGTTTTATGCTCTATTATTTTAACAAAATTGTCAACCGTCACCGCCACTTAACGCTTACTGAAAACAGGCTATAGGCTATAGGCGGTAGGC
>JBGMRC010000113.1:0-4854 GCA_048061075.1 bacterium
TGGTAGGGTCGCAAAAAGTCCATCCGTGGCTTTTTGCTCCCCGGGAAGGGAAAAGTGTCATTTTCCCTTCCCTCACGAATCCATAACTATATATTAAGGTTATGGATTCGGGCGCCCACGCACGGGCGCGATGGTAATATGCAAGTTATTGATTTGGGCGCCCCTTAAGTGGGCGCGTTAATGACTTCTTGCAAAGTCATCAATATAATATTAGATAAATGTAGAATCTGGGAAAGGAGGAAATCATCCATGAAAAAAAAGATCACCTTACTATTTCTCGCAGCGATCTTTGTCATTGTTCTGGCACCTCTGGCTTTCGCGGCTGAAGATGGCGCAGCCCTGCCTGAAAAGATCGGGTTCGCTCTAGCGCTGGGCTCTGCCCTTAGTGTCAGCATCGCCGCTTTCGGTGGCGGTATTGGTCAAGGCATGGCGATCAAGGGAGCCATGGAGGGGATAGCCAGAAACCCCGGCGCGTCGGGCAAGATCATGACAACCATGATCATCGGTTTGGCCCTGATCGAGTCTCTTGTTATTTATTCGCTCGTTGTTTCCCTGATGCTGCTGTTTAAGCTTTAGTCTGGCAGGGGAGGAATAGTCTTTCCTCCCCTTTTGAATCGTGGTATCTTGTGAAAGAGAACACTTGCTCAAATGGCAGCTAAGTTCAGGCCACCAATGACTTGCACCGCAAGTTGTTGATTTGTTAGGAAAGTGAAAATGACACTTTTCGCTTTCCGCGGAGCAAAAAGCCACTTACAGACTTTTTGCGACAATAACAATTACTTTAAAGGGAGAATAAATGAGACAGCTACTGCCCTTTTTCCTGCTTTTGCTGCTTATCTCCATGCCCGCATACGCCCTTACTACATCTGATTGTTTCGACTGTCACTCAGATGAGAGCCTGGTCAAAACAGTCGGCGGCAGTGAACTGTCCCTTTATATCGACGAGGAGGTCTACACATCCTCTGTACACGGCGACCTCGACTGTACGGACTGCCATTCGGAGCTTGCCGATGTGGAGGATGAACACGAGGAAGAGCTGGGAAAAGTAACTTGCAGCGACTGCCATGCTGATGTCGAGGAACAGTGGCTGGAAAGCGTACACGCGCCTGGAAATGCCATGGTGGATTATGATCTGCCGGGTTGTCCCGACTGTCACGGAAAGCACGATATTCTTCCCGGAGATGATGTGCGTTCGAGGATCTTTGAACTGAACATACCGGCCACGTGCGGCGAATGTCATGCTTCAAAGGAAATAACCAGCCGTCATCCGAACCTCAGTTCCGAAGTCTACTCGGAGTACGAAGATGGCATACACGGCATCGTGCTTTTCAAAAGCGGCATGATCTTCTCTGCGGTCTGCAACGACTGTCACGGCAGCCACAGCATTTTTTCCGCATCAGATGAGAGGTCCTCTGCCAACAGGTCCCGGATAAACGATACGTGCAGTTCGTGCCACGTCGGAATAGTGAATGTATACCTGAACAGCATTCACGGGAAGCAGTTCGCCGCCGGATCCGAAGAGGCTCCCACCTGCGTATCGTGTCACGGTACCCACAGGATCGACCGCGTCACGGACAAGGAGTTCCTCATTACTGCTATCGAGAGGTGCTCAGGGTGCCACGAGGAAAAATCGGATACATACAAGAACACATATCACGGCCAGGTTACCGGATTGGGTTACTCGGAGGCAGCCCAGTGTTTTAACTGTCACGGTGCCCACGGGATCCTGCCCAAGGAAGACCCCGCATCCATGATAAATCCGGATAATCTTCAGGCAACGTGCGGGGCCTGCCATCCCGGCGCAAACAGCAATTTTATAAAATATCTGCCCCACGCCGACTACCACGACAGGGAAAATTACCCGGGCCTCTATTACGTATACCTGGCAATGGTAATCCTGCTCGCCGGAGTCTTTCTACTCTTCGGAATCCATACCGCCCTGTGGCTTATCAGGGCCCAGATAGAGGAAAGAAGGAAGCTAGGCTGACGCCCGAGTATTACGGGAGGCAAAAACGATGAAGCAAGATGCAAGTACTTTTCGGAGTCAGGAAGACAGACCTGTATACTACATGCGCTTCAGATATTTCCACCGGTTTCTGCACGCCCTCATTATCATCAGCTTCATGGGGCTGGTCCTGACGGGCATGCCGCTAAAGTACAGCGAGACGGGATGGGCAAAGGCTGTTGCCGTATTCCTGGGTGGCATACAGACCGCCGGATACCTTCACCGGGTATTCGGATTCATAACTTTTCTCTACTTCGTGCTCCACATCTGCTGGGTCGCCTACTACATCATATCCCTCAGGGAGGAGCCTCTGCTGACCTTCATCCTCGGGCCCGACTCCATGGTGCCGTGGAAGAAGGATCTTCAGGATATACTGGGTCACTTCAAATGGTTCATCGGAAAGGGTCAAAGACCCCAGTTCGATCGCTATACATACTGGGAGAAATTTGACTACCTCGCAGTCTTCTGGGGTGTGGGGATAATCGGTCTTTCCGGTCTTACCCTGTGGTTCCCCGAGTTTTTTTCAAAATTCCTGCCCGGCTGGGCCTTTAACGTGGCTATAATCCTGCATTCGGATGAAGCCCTCCTTGCGGTGGGCTTTATATTCACAATTCACTTTTTCAACACACACCTGAGGCCGGAGAAGTTCCCATTAGACAACGTTATCTTCACCGGACGCATTACCGAAGAAGAGCTCATGCACGAAAGGCCACTGGAGTACAGGAGGCTCGTTGAATCGGGCAAGCTGGATTCGCTTCGCGCCGACCCACCCACGAGAACGACCATTATCTGGTCCAGTATAGTGGGCTTTGCGGCATACGGTCTTGGACTTGTAATGATCCTGTTCATAATCTTTTCGGCACTTAAGGATATTCACTGATACCTTGTGCCAGCCACGAGATGTAAGCTCAGGCAGGAGGCCACTTTAGTGTTGTTTGAAATGCACTAAAGCCGCACGAGAATTGACATAACAACCTACCTGTGCTAATCTTCTCAAATACAAGGGTTATTCACAAGGACGCCGTCAACGAACCCCCATTACCGGGCCTTACTTTATGACAGAGCCCAGGGAGGGGATCGACATGGTGGAAAGGGGAGTCCTGTTTTTAAAGAAGCTTCGTTTCTACGAAGTGCTTCTTATCATAATGGCTCTTCTGGTTTTCTCCATATGGGCTACCCTGGAGGTCACCGAAACAGCTGTTTTCTGCGGAAATACCTGCCACGTCATGCGGCAGCACTACCAGGATTGGAAGGAATCGGCCCACAACAATGTTCCCTGCATCGACTGCCACAGCCGGCCTGCAGAGGACGGCTACCTGGTGCACAGGTTCAGAGCCATGCTCCAACTGGGCAGTTATTTCACGCGTACTTACGGAGAGACTACACGGGCCGAAGTCCTGGACACGGCGTGCCTCCAGCAGGGATGCCACTCCACCAGGCTCCTTGAAGGGCAGGTATCTTACGGAAACGAGATCCTCTTCGACCACAAACCACATATGCAGCAGCTCAGGCGAGGGAAGATTATAAGGTGTACGACCTGTCACGCCCATGTGACTATGGGTGACCATATTGCTGTAACCGAGAGCGCCTGTTTCATCTGCCACTTCAAGGGATTCGAGGACAATCCTCCAACTGCGCGGTGTACTCTCTGCCACGACGTACCCCCCAGTTCTGCTGAATACGCCGGTGGCACTATTGATCATACCGTTTTCATTGAAAAGGATATTGACTGCCGGTTCTGTCATATGGATGTCGTCCAGGGAAGCGGTGACGTGGTCCTGGAGAACTGCTCATCGTGCCATCGCAGGACCGGGACGGTGACTGTGTCAGAGCCGGTGGAGAGCCTCCACCGCCGGCACGTGACCGACCACGAGGTAGAGTGTGAAGATTGTCACAGCATTATCCGACACAGTTCACCCGAGACCCGAATAGCCTTCGCCGACAGCTGCGGGTCCTGCCACATGGACAGGCACAGGGACATTCTTTCTCTCTACCAGGGAACTGGAGCCGAGGATGTTGAGGGGGATCCATCTCCAATGTATCTCGCGGGTGTGGAATGCATCGCCTGTCATCAACCATCGTCGAACCTTTCCGGTGAGGCCATGGAAAGTTCAGCGCCCGGCATGAAGGCCTCTGAAAGTGCCTGTGATCCTTGCCACGAACCAGGCCGGGGCAACATGGTCAGCACCTGGAAACAGGATATCGAAAGGACCCTGAACGAGGTCTCGGATAAACTGGAACGAACAGAGACCGCTCTTTCCTCTCCGGATGGTACAGGAACTGAGGAGCAAGCTCGCGATCTCCTGACAAAAAGCAGGAAGAATCTGGCTTTTGTCAAGGCTGGCATACCAGCTCATAACTACGACTATGCGGTGAAGATACTGGAAACGATAAACGCGGATATGGAAACTGCGATATCGCTTACAAGGCAGGTGAACAATGGTATTTAAAAAGGTCAGCAGGATCAAGATACCGGAGGCAACGATAAGAAGACTGTCCCTTTATGACAGATGCCTGGATGACGTCAGGAAAGCCGGCAAAAAGATCGTGTCCTCCTCGGATATTGCCCGGAAGTGCGGGACCAACCCAGCCCAGATCAGAAAGGATTTCGCGTACTTCGGTGAGTTCGGCGTGAGGGGTGTGGGGTACTATGTGGAGAATCTTCAGGAGGACATCAAGAAGGCTCTCGGTATCGACAGATCATGGAACTGCGCCCTGGTTGGCGCCGGCAACCTCGGTTTCGCCCTTCTGGGCACAGACTCTCTGGCTGAGCGTGGATTCAGGATCAGCGCGATCTTCGAACAGGACCCCATACTCGTGGAAATGGGATCTTTCAGGGATATCCCACT
>JBGMRC010000114.1:0-4816 GCA_048061075.1 bacterium
TTACCGTGGCTCCGGTAGTGTAAACGTCATCGAAAAGAAGAACCCTTCTGCCGGAAAGCTTCTTATGGTAACGGGCCACGCAAAATGCCCCTTTTACATTCTCATCTCTTTGCGCCTGCCCCAACCCCACCTGAGGCTTTGCGCCTCGTCTCCTGAGAGCATTACTTAAAAGTGGAACATTGTGATAGTCAGCCAGAGGAGAGGCAAGCAGGGCAGCCTGATTAAATCCCCTTTTTATCAAGCGCCAGGTTGATACAGGAACGGGAACAACCGCGTCGAAGGGAGGGATATCCATCGATAAAACCGCCTCAGCCACCGCACCTTTCAGCACCTCAGCCAACGAGAGCTTTTTACCGTACTTAAGGGCGTGAACCGCGTCAGGCATCCTGCCGGAAAAGTGGTACATCCCCCTGCACCACTCGAAGGGAGGTTTTTTCCGGATACAGTCCAGGCAAGAGTGAGGCGTGTCCGGTACCGGGAAGGGTATACCGCAGATGGTGCAGTATCCCTCTGTAATGGGATGGAATTCACTCCTGCATTTACTACAGCAGTGAGGATATTGCCCTTCTGAAAGATCGCCGCACAGGAGGCATACAGGCGGGTAGATGATATCCAGAAAATCGACCCAACGCCTGCTGGTGATCATCGCAGGATCAAAACAGGGAGGTGCCGGTCATCTCCGCCGGCTGGGCAATACCCATTATCTTGAGGAGGGTTGGCGCCACGTCTGCCAGGCGTCCCTCGGCAAGCTCAGGGTTTCCTTTCGAGAAGTCCGGACCCACCACTACCAGTGGAACCTGATGAGTTGTGTGAGCCGTGTGGGCCGTGCCTCCGGGATCAACCATTGATTCAGCGTTACCGTGGTCAGATGTCACTACCAGAACACCGCCTATCTTCAGAATTTTCTCAGCGATCCGGCCAACACACTCATCAACCGCTTCGACAGCAGCTACCGCGGCTTCGAAAACCCCTGTATGGCCCACCATGTCCGGATTGGCGTAATTTACCAGCACAAAATCATACTTGCCCGAATCCAGCCTCTCCAGAAGCTCCTCGGTAACCTTGTCGGCGTTCATCCTGGGCTTGAGGTCATAGGTAGGTACATCTTTCGGTGAAGGAATGAGGCAGCGGTCCTCGCCTTCGAAAAGCTGCTCCACACCCCCGTTGTAAAAGAAGGTCACGTGTGCATATTTCTCCGTCTCAGCTATTCTGAGCTGGGTCAACCCCCCCCTGGTCAGAACCTCTCCCATGATATTTTCAAGGACGATGGGCGGAAAGGCTACAGGATAGTCGAAGCTCTCATCATATTGGGCAAGACAGACGTAGAATGACAGGTCCGCAACAACCGGCCGCACGAAACCGTTAAATTCCGCGTCGTTAAGAGCATGGGTTATCTCCCTTGCCCTGTCTCCCCTGAAGTTCATGAAAATGACTCCGTCACCGTCCGAGATCAGGCCCGAGGCGCCACCTTCTCCCTGGATCACTGTGGGGAGTATGAACTCATCGGTCTCCCCACGGTCATATGCCTTCCGGACAGCCTCTTCACCCGAGGTAGCAACCTCACCCTCTCCGAGAAGCATGGCTCTGTAGGCCATCTCTAGACGGTCCCACCTGTTGTCGCGATCCATGGCATAGTACCGCCCCGACACTACAGCAATACTTCCCTTGCCAAGGGATGTGAGGTGCGATTCTATATTCCGTATGTGGTCAATTCCGCTGTTTGGAGGTGTATCCCTTCCATCTATGAAGGCATGAATGAAGATATCCTCGATCCCCGATGAAGCGGCGAAGGAGACCAGGGCTTTTATCTGATCGATGTGGCTGTGGACCCCTCCATCGGACATGAGGCCCATCACGTGGAGCCTTCCCGAGGCTTTTTTCGTCTGTTCAAAAGATTTTGAAAAGACGGGATTCTTCAGGAACTCACCGGATTCGATGGCCTTATTTATACGCGTGAGATCCTGGTAGACAATGCGGCCGGCACCCAGGTTGAGATGGCCGACTTCAGAATTTCCTATCTGGCCGTCGGGCAGGCCCACATCCTCACCGGACGCACCCAGAGTTGTAGTTGGAAAGAGCCTTTGAAGGGAATCCATGTTGGGCGTCCTGGCGGCGGCGATCGCGTCCTTGCTTTCACCTGAGGATATCCCCCAGCCGTCCAGGACCATTAGTACTGTTGGAGTTTTCACCCTTGATCTTCGTATCTTGGAGCGTCAGCAGGGGTAATGGCCGCCTCCGGAAGTTCCGGCAGCGTCAGAGTATTCCAGTTACGGCACGATCCGCACCTGGCCGACCATTTTCTCTCCATATGGCCGCACTCACCGCACTGGTATTGAGGTTTCAGCCCAAAGGTAGTATTCACGAATTTTTTGTATTCAGAAACGGCGTCCTCGATCCGGTCCCGCCTGGTCATGAACTCACCCAGAAGAACGTGAAGAAGGGGTGAGTCGTACCCTAAAGATTCAACTTTCTTGAGGGCCATGAGGCCCTCGTCTATCATCTCAAGCCGTAGACATGTTTTGCTGTAAAAGAGGTTCAGGAAGACGTCGTCCGGGTATTTGTTCAGAAGCCCTTTGTATATCTCGATGAGCTTCCTGGGATTTTCGAGCTCCATGAGCTTGTCTTCCATTACCTGAAGGAATACCGATTTCTTGTGCTCTCCGTAGCCATTCTCCAGAAGTTTGAGCCCTTCATCCAGTTTACCCATGGCTATGTGCGCTTCGCCCTGAGAGACGATTGCCGCCACAAAATCGGGGGACTCTTTCACGATCTCCTTAAGCAGCTTCAGGGCGCGGTCGTACTCGCCTTTTTCCACAAGATCCACCGCGAACTGGTACTTGAGCCCGGTTAAATACGCTTGCTCATCATCAGTTCTGTCCTTGAGCTTGATAACTTTCCGCTGAGTAGATACAGCGCCCTCCCAATCGCCTTCTTTTTCCTGGATCTTCCGGAGCGTCTCTAAAGCTGTGCGATTTGAGTCGTCTCTCTTTATTATCTGTTCGAGAATCTCCTGGGCCTCGGCCGGCTTCCCGGCCGCAATGTAATCGTCGACTAAAAAGAACTTGACCCTGAGGTTCTTGGGGTGGGCCTCTCTGGCCTTTTCATGCAGTTCAATCGCTTCCTCAATTTTCCCCTGGCTCAAGTACACCGTCCCCAGCCTGAAGACGGGGAGGAGGAAATCCAGGTCCTTTTCCACGGCCTCTTCCAGGAGCTTGGCGGCACGGTCGACTTTACCTGAAAGGTGCGCGTCAACACCTTTGTTATAGAGGTCTTCCGCCTTGGTCCTGCGACGGTTTTTCATGCTCTCCTGTACCTGGACAAAGGTTTTTCTAAGCCCCCGTATGGCGAACAGGGCAAAGACAACCAGGGCTCCAACTCCCATTGAGAACAGGACTACACCTATTACAGGAAGCTCGATGACTTCTCCCTTCCAGAAGCGAAGAGTAACGGATCCGGGGTTGTAATAGGCGAAAAATGAAAAGGCCATAACAAGGATCAGGATTATCACTGTTGCTATTCTGCTCACTAGACTGCTCCCCTTTTTTCCATTTCGTCCTTGCACAGGGTGCAAAACCTGGCGTTTGGACGGACTTCCAGGCGTCCCTTGGGGATCTGTTCACCACAGTTGTCACAGACCCCGAACTCACCGGAATTTATCCTCTCCAGGGCTTCATCGATCTCCTTGATCTGCTGAATAACCATTTCCCTGCGCTTCAAGTTGAAGTCTGTCCTGTAATTCGAATTGGCCTGGTCCACGGTATCCATACTTTCTTCCCCTGCCCCGTTCTTCTCCATCTCGGACTTTTTCTTAAGGGTTGTCTGGAGCTCCATCCTCTTGTCAAGGAGTATCTCTTTGTATTGCTCCAGCTGTTTTTTGTTCATCAAGGGTCCTCCCGTTGAAGCAGTTAATTAATGTCAGATAGATATACTATAAACTCTTGTGTAGATGGAAGGGGGTTGTTGTGTGCCTTTAGTTGAAAGTTGAATGTTGAATGTTGAAAGTTGAAAGTTAGTTGCTGGTTAATGATAATAATTGCTCTCTGAAAATTAACAACTTTTAACTTTTAACCTTCAACTTTCAACTGTTATTTATGGTACGGCTCCTTCCGTAAAATTGTAAATGCCCTGTACAGCTGTTCTACTAGCAAAAGCCTTGCCATTTGATGAGGCAGGGTCATCGCAGACAGTGAAAGCCGCATATTGGAATCGTCGAGCGCCGACCTGCACAGGCCGTGGGGTCCTCCCAGCAGAAAGCTTACCCGGCCGACACCATTTTTAATGACATCCCCCAGCCAGGAAGCAAGCTCCTCCGATGTTTTCTGCTGCCCTCCCTCATCGAGAACAACCCTGACCTGTCCCTTCAAATGAGTCTTCCTGAGAGGGCTGTATGCCTTCTCCTTATCCGACTCCTTTTCAGACCTCTCCTTCGGCACTTCCCTGACCTCTACACTGCTGTATCCCGAAAGTCTCTTGAGGTATTCTTCCATCCCCTTCCTGTAGAAAGGTTCTCTGACCTTTCCAATACCAAGGATCTGTATGTTCAATTCAGCGGCTCTCCCTCAGATTCGATCTCAAGCATGGGAGCGTCTATCCAGAGTCTCTCAATGTCATAATATTCTCTGACAGGCTGCAAAAACACATGCACAATGACCTCACCGTAATCCAGGAGGACCCACTTCCCCTCTTTGAGCCCTTCCTCGCCCAGGATCGGGTAACCCAGGGCTTTGAAAGCGTCCATTACATTTTCAGCTACCGCCTGGACGTGTTTATCAGATGTGCCTGTCATTATCACAAAATATTCAGCTACAGAGGAAAG
>JBGMRC010000115.1:0-4802 GCA_048061075.1 bacterium
CGTCAGGGGAGTATGAGATCTTCGGATCCTCTTCCGGAGGAGGCTTTGGAGCGACACCGTCGGCCAGCTGGGCCTGCTTGGGCTGATCGCCTTTTTCTGGCTCTTCTTCTGATTCTTCTCCAGATTCAGAGTCAGGGATCAGGTGGGGATACTTTTCGGCAAACTCCTTGTGCCGCTCGGTCTCAAGGTCGATCTTCACAGACTCCTGAAGGTCGTCAGCGGCTTTCTTGAACTCCGCAAGGCCCTTGCCCAGGTGCCTTGCCAGTTCAGGAAGACGCTTGGGCCCGATAACGATAAGGGCAACTACCAGGATAACTAGTATTTCAGGCATTCCGATGCCTAACATATGGCTTCCTCGATCAAGATCGGCTGATTACCGAAACAGCTGTAACTCGCGGGATGCATGGGATCATTATAATGGATCAGCCCGCATTGAACCTGAGAGCGATGCGGAAATGATGCCGTATTTCCTGTGTTATGGACAGGAAAAAACAGCTAAACTTCTTTGATGTAGAAGGTTTTATATGTTATTTAGAAAACCCTGTCAACGAATCCGAAATCCAGGCCCGGATAAAATCCTCTACTCAAGAATCAATCGCGATCCTGGGGGCGTATCGGAAAAATGGACGACGAGAAACTGATTAAGGAAATAAGGGATCTGCTCAGGCAGCGTAACGCGGTCATGCTCGCCCACAACTACCAGAGGGATGAGGTACAGGAGATCGCCGACCACACAGGTGACTCCCTGGGTCTTTCCCAGATCGCTGCCGAATCCGATGCTGAAGTGATAGTTTTCTGCGGTGTGCACTTCATGGCAGAATCAGCCGCGATACTCGCCCCGGACCGTACTGTTCTACTACCGCGTCAAGAAGCCGGCTGTCCAATGGCGGACATGATCGATCCGGCCGGTGTCCGCCAGATAAGGGAGCGGTACCCGGGAGGGACAGTGGTTGCCTATGTCAACACCTCGGCTGCGGTGAAGGCCGAGAGCGATATCTGCTGCACATCGGCAAACTCCGTCAGGGTGGCCGAATCCCTGCCGCCGGATGCGGATCCCCTTATCATGATCCCCGACATGAATCTTGCCCAGTATATCGCCTCTCGGATAGACAGAGAAGTGGTGTGGTGGGAGGGTTACTGTCCTATACACCATGAATATACGGCAGATGACGTATTGATAGTAAAACAGGCCTGGCCGGACGCCGTGTTTGCGGCGCATCCCGAATGCCGTCCGGAGGTACTGGATCTTGCCGATCACATAACGAGTACATCCGGAATGTACGTATTCGCAAGAGATACAAGAGCCAGGCAGGTAATAGTGGGTACTGAAAAAGGTGTCCTTTACCGCATGAGGAAGGAGAACCCTGATAAGATCTTCATACCCCTGTCTGAGAATATGATCTGTCCCAATATGAAACTCACAACTCTTGAGGACATCAGGGATTCACTGGTCAACCTGGAACCTGTGATAACTGTTCCAGAGGAGATCAGGATCAAGGCTGTGAGGGCCCTGGACAGGATGCTGGCAGTACCAAGGGACTAAGGTCCTGGGACTTATGTCCCAGGACCTTAGTCCCAGTTTCTAGTTTCTGGTTTCTAGTTTCTAGTTAATTAACCAAAAAGGGTCAGCGGGTGAATCCGCCGGGTTTTTTCGGGATTCCTCTTGCTCATTGAGAATCACACATCACTCATTACGATCATGGAACCTGGATTTTGGTTCTCAGGTTTTACCAGAAACTAGAAATTAGAAACTGACTTTCAAGGCTAATCAGCCTTGAAAGTCCCGCTTTTACCCCCATCCTTATACGTCAGTCTGACATTCTCGATCCTGATCCCCCGGTCCAAGGACTTGAGCATGTCATAAATAGTAAGCGCGGATATGGTTACAGCAGTGAGGGCCTCCATCTCCACGCCTGTCTTTCCGTGGGTGGAAACGGTGGCCTCGATGCGGATGCCGGGGAGGGACTTGTCCGGTGAAAGGTCGACTTTCAGGGAGTCGATAGCTATGGGATGGGTAAGGGGGATGAGGTCTGGGGTCTTCTTACCGCCCGAGATCCCGGCGATCCTTGCTGTAGCGAGGACATCACCTTTGGGAACGGTTCCTTCAGTAACCGCCTTTAGTGTTTCGGGGAGTGTGATGACGTCCGCACTGGCTATTGCAGTGCGGCGCGTTTCGTTCTTGGCGCCGATATCCACCATCCTGGCGCGTCCGTCCTTGTCCAGGTGGGTGAGCTTGCCGCTCAAATCAGTCTTCCTCAGCGAGGAACGCGGTGATCACCGACAGATCTTCATCGGTGATTTCGTCAAAACGTATCCCCAGACCGAAATGGCCATTATCCAGTTCCCTCTGGTGCAGAATAGCTCCACGAACAGTGACGATGTTTTCCTGGATTCCCAGCCGGAGTTCTACTTCGGTGGCGGTGGACGGAAGGGGATTCGGGATCTCGATGAGGATTCCGCCCTCTGAAAGATCCAGAGTTCGCCCTGCGGTTTCCAGGTCTATATGTCCCTCCGGGGCATAGTGGGAAAATGAAACAAAATTGACGGTTTCGAGGCGTTTCAACCTGACTTTTAGCTCTTTTTCGCTCACCTTCCGACCTCCTTATTCCCGAAACGGTTAACACATTCCCCTCACTATTGCAAACAGTTTGCCCATTACCTTTGACATTTGCACGACCCTTATTCTATATTTACATGGTTTACCAGCAAAACTGAGGAAAACAGAAAACACGGATTCCCGGAATGGGTTCTCGCGATGGAAAAGTTCAAAATCGTAACGAAGAGAAGGGAAGAACTTGTAGACATCACGTCCAGGGTTCAGCAGTTGATATCGTCATCGTCCATTTCTTCAGGTCTGTGTGTCCTGTACTGCCCACACACAACAGCAGCGCTCACCATCAATGAGGGAGCTGACCCTGACGTTGCGAAAGATATAGTGAAGGGTCTGGCGAAGCTGGTTCCGCGGGACTGGCCCTTTGCCCACATGGAGGGGAACTCGGACGCTCACCTGAAGGCAAGCATGATCGGTCCTTCATTGACTGTGCTCATCGAGGGGGGGAAGCCGGCGCTGGGAACGTGGCAGCGTATTTTTTTCTGCGAATTCGACGGTCCCAGGAGCAGGACGGCTTTATATAAATTAGTTGATTGCTCCTGATCGGAAATGAAGTGGTTAAAAAGCGGGGTTCATCTTCAAATTAGTTGGTGGTTAATACGTAATATCCAGGTTCCGTCAAAAGCCCCTTCGCCTTCCGAGCCCCCTCTGAGCTTCGCTTCAGGGCCTTTTAACGGAATCTGGATAGCTCAATTATATTAAGCCGGGGTTTTGGTGAATCACGAAGCGAAGCTAAAAGGGGGTTGCGCAGCCGAGTGATTACACCAAAAACCCGGCCATATGAATAGAAATCTCACCAACTAATTGGGAGATAAACCCAAATTAGTTAGTGGAAATTCACTCAGAATTCCAACAGATCATCTTCAATTTTTTCAGTTGAAGTCACGGTATAAGATGACTGTCCCCGAGCTGGACTTCGGGGCAGCTCCTCAACCCGGATCAGGATCTTCTCCCTGGGGAAGCGGATCTCGATCTCGTCACCTGCCCGGACGCTCTTGCCGGGAGGGGCCTGCCTGCCGTTGAGCTTTACCCAGCCGTTTTCACAGAGTTTTGATGCAAGGGAGCGCCTCTTTGCGAGGCGTGAACGTTTCAGAAAGAGATCCAGCCTGAGTTTGTCCGGCTTCTCGCTATCCCTCATCGGCGAAGATCTCTATATAGGTCTCTTTCCGGAGTTCCTTCAGCCAGCGTTTCCTGGCGGTCTTTTCCTTCTCCATCCTCAGGCTCAGTGAGATCTTGTCCCTGACTTCAGAGAGAGGCTCAAGGGTGGTGCCGGTGTCGGTAAGAAAGACCAGATGAAACCCGAGGTGGGAGCGGGCAGGTCCCCCAACTTCCCCCTTTTTCATGGTAAGGACTGCCTTTTCAAGGGCCGGCAGCAGTTCGCCCTGTGTATAGGTGCCAAGGCTTCCCCCGGAAGAGGCCGAAGTGCTGTCGTCCGAGTATTTTCCGGCAGCCTCAGCGAAAGGAAGTCCCGCCCGGATCCGGTCAAGGAGAGACAATGCCTCGGCTCTCTTTTGCTCTTCCTCCTTTCCGGAGCTGCCTTCAGGCAGCCTGAGGAGGATGTGACTCAGGGTAAATGTCTTTTTTGCCGGGTAGTCCCTCTCATATAGGTCATTGATCTCCTCATTTGAAACCTGTATTTTCTCAGCGAGTGCCGCTGACATGGCCCGGGTTATCATAAGCTGCTCACGAACTCTTTCGCGGTAAGAGTCCATGGTCTGACCCCTTGACTTTATAAACTTCTCGAACTCCTCTGTGGTTGTGTTGTTCCTGCTGGCCATGGAATTTATGATATCGTCAAGCTCTTTATCGGAAACACTCACCCTGTTTTTCCTGCCCCACTGAATGATCAGGTTGCGCTCTATGAGAAGGTCAACCGCCTCGGAGTATGTGAAGTTGGGAAACTCTGACCGGACCATCATTACTTCCAGATGGGTGATAGGCTCACGGCCCACAGCGGCGATGACACGATCACCGGAGTAAGAAGGGACGGCCTGTATCGCGATCAGTGTGATTATCGGTATGCTGAGTAAGATTTTATTGATCATAAGTTGTATTTGGTGATTAACAGGTTTCTAATTTCCAGTTTCTGGTTTCTAGTAAACCATGAGTTAACTACTTTATAGCTCATTGCTGGCTACTAGAAACTAGAAATCAGGAACTAGAAACCGGATTCGCAGATTGAACATTACTG
>JBGMRC010000116.1:0-4766 GCA_048061075.1 bacterium
AGGGAGGAGGGGGATGATGGGTAACTAGGTATCGAGGTGTCGAAGTATCGAAGTTTACACCCCTCCCCTGGCGGGAGGGGAACTTAAGGGGAGGGGGAAACAGTCATTATGAGCGAAGCGTGGCGATCCTATGGTTCGTTGGTTTTGGAAATTAGAAATTGGAGATACGTTATTATTTTGTGATGTATTAGTGTTCCAGTGCCAGAATGGACAGTGAAAAGGCAATGACGGAAAGAACACAGAGAAAAATTCTCCTCATTGAGGATGACCGGGATATATCCCATCTGGTAGAGCTTCACCTCAACGATCTGGGTTACGAAGTGGACCATGCCTATGACGGCAAGGAGGGATTGGATCTTGCCACATCGGGCATGTACGACCTCATAATTCTCGATCTGATGCTGCCGGAAGTGGACGGACTGGAGATATGCAAGAGTTTGAGGTCTGCTTCGGATTACACGCCTATTCTCATGCTAACGGCAAGATCCTCGGAAGTAGAACGCGTTGTGGGGCTTGAGATAGGAGCCGACGATTATCTCACCAAGCCCTTCAGCATCCAGGAGTTGATGGCCAGGGTGAAGGCTATCCTCCGGCGCATTGATGTCATGAGGAGAACGGGGGAGGTTCCTGACAGGGAGCTGATAGAAGCCGGAGAGCTCACCATAGATCGTTCCAGAAGGACAGTAACTGAAAGGGGCGATCAGGTCCACCTTACTGCCAGGGAGTTCGATCTGTTATGCCATTTCGCGCAGAATCCCGGAAGGGTGTACTCAAGGGCGCAGCTCCTCGATCAGGTGTGGGGTTACGGTTACGAAGGCTATGAACATACGGTCAACTCTCATATAAACAGGCTAAGGGGGAAAATCGAGGAGGATCCCGCAAAACCCCGTTACATACTTACCGTCTGGGGAATCGGTTACAAGTTCGCTGAGCCGAAAGATCAGGATGTGAGCGGCCCATGATAAAAAGTCTCTACGGAAAACTCTCAGTTGTCCTGCTGAGCCTGTTTCTGCTGATGGGCCTTCTCTTCATATCCCTCACCCTTGTGTCCAACAGGATGTACTTTCTGGAAGCGAGCCAGAAACTGAACAGGTCGGTAGCAAAGCGTCTCGTCTCGAATAGAATGCTGATAGAGGGCGGGAAAATCAACCAACAGGCTCTGCAGCAGATCTACTCGGATCTGATGGATATTAACCCGGCTATGAAAGTCTATTTGCTGGATCCTAATGGACATATACTTTCTGCATCCGTCAGTCGGGAAAAAATAAAACGGGACCATGTATCCATGGAGCCCGTGTTCGCGTTTCTTTCCGGCAGGAGCCACTATCCGATCCTGGGGGATAACCCGGTCGATCCGGGCGCTAAACAGATCTTTTCTGCCTGTCCCATCCCCATAACCGGCTCGCCTGAGGCCTACCTCTACATTGTTCTGGGCGGCACTGACGATGAACCCATTGCGGGGATGCTTGGCCGAAGCCGTATTGTGCGGATGAGTATATACGTTGCCGTCGCAGGGCTTGTCCTTGTCTCCTTTTTCGGCCTCTACCTGTTCAACAGTCTCACAAGGCGGCTCCGGGAAGTCACGAACAGCGTCAAGTCGTTCAGGGAAGACGGTCTGGTCCGGCCCCTGGAATTGAAACATGATCTTGAAAGTGAAGGTGGAGACGAGATCGACCGTTTGAGCTCTGTCTTCGGCAGGATGGCGGAACGTATCAACGACCAGATGGCTGAGCTGAAAAACGCAGACTCACTGTGGAAGGAGCTTATTACAAACGTCTCCCACGATCTGAGAACTCCCCTTACATCACTGCAGGGCTACCTCGAGACACTGCTTTTAAAGGAGGATCTCACAGAAGACCAGCGGAGTGAATACCTCCATATCGCCCTGAAGCACAGCGACCGGTTAAGAAAGCTGATATCGGATCTTTTTGAGCTGTCCCGTCTCGATGCCCGGGAAGTCCAGATCAGCCCGGAGGAATTTTCTCTGTGCGAACTCACACAGGATATCCTTCAGAAATTCTCTCTCTCAGCTCAGGAGAAGGGGATTCTGCTGATCCCTGACTTCGGCCGGGAGCTTCCCTTCGTGTCCGCCGATATAGGACTCGTTGAAAGAGCCCTGGAAAACCTCATTCAGAACGCCATACAGTACACACCCACAGGCGGATCCGTAACCGTATCCATTGAGCCGACGGCAGACCGGCTTGTGATCAAGGTTGTCGACACCGGACGGGGAATAGATGAGGAGAATCTGCCCGCTATCTTCGATCGTTATTACAGGATCGACGATGGTGAACGGGATACAACGGCAGGCGCCGGACTCGGGCTGGCAATCACGAAAAGGATCGTTGAGCTTCACGGGGAAAGTCTCGAAGTCACAAGCACTGTCGGCGTAGGGACTGAATTTTTCTTCGGGCTTCCGGTATCGTCTCCGGAAAGCCACGAATGCCGGGACTCCGATTAATCCCTTTGCTTTAATATTTATTGAGCGTCCCCTCCCGTTACAGAAAAGTTATGTTTACGTGACGGTTATGTGAACGGCAGGAACTACAGTTTCAGTAATGGCAATTTTTCAGTGCCAATTTTTCACACTCGGAAGGAGATTAATATGAAAACAGTGATTTCGACAATGCTCACAGCTTTTTTGGCTGGAATTTTCACAATACTACCTGTCCGCACGGTCCTGTCGTCAGACGCACTTGTATCCCAGGCAGAAAAGGTGCTCGGTTTCAAGGGGTCTCACGATCCGGTCTGGCGCCTGATAGGAACAAAACCTCACCTGATCGGGGGATATGGAGACAACTTCAGCTATGATGGGTCCAGAGTAGTCCCGATCATAGGTGAGGGGGAAGTGGTTCTTGACGCGGAAAATGACAGGGGAACCGCAAAATACACCGTATATGGGACCATTTATCCGGAAAAGGACAAAATCTATTCCGGCGAAATAACCTTTATTTACCGTGTCGCTGATGAAGGACCCGCGTTTCAGGAAGGCGGAGTGGCGGATTTCATTTATTTGCACGGTGATACGAAACAGGGTGCCCCGGTAATGCCCACAAACAGGACATTTCTTGGCTCCTGGGGAAAAGCCGATATCTTTGTCAACGGCAGTATTGTCTATAGAGATATGATGGCTCACGTAATGTACACCGAAAGGACGCGGGATACGAAGACCCAGGGGATCTACAACAGCGACAAGTCAGGCTTTTACAGCCCCAAATCACCGGCCGACGGATCGATAGCGGACCGCAAGGGCAAGGAACTGCATTTTGTCGCCCACAGCGTGAAAGAGGACAAGGGAAATTTCCCTCCGCACAATATGTGGATCCACTTGAACTTCGAGGACGTCAGGGAACTTAAGAATTAGAGTTCGGTACCCAATTACCTGGTGCGATCGGGGACGCGGCAATCTTATGAATAATAAGATCGCTTTGTCCCCTTCGGCAGGCTCAGGGTCCTCGCGATGACTTTTCCTGGGTCCTGGGTCTTGGGTCATGGGACCCCACGCATAGGCGAGGGTCCCATGGGCAGGAGCGTTATCACGGTTACTTCCGGCGGCGACATTACCCTGAGAGGCGGCCCCCATGTACCGGTACCTCTGCTCGTATAGATATAAGATCCAGGTAAAAGGTCGTGTAATCCCTTCATCATGGGGTACCGCCTTTTGACGATAATGTTGAACGGAAAGATCTGGCCGCCGTGGGTATGGCCCGACAGTTGAAGGTTGAACCTGCCCCTTGATCTATCACCGATCACGGGCTGGTGCTTTGCCAGGACTGTAAAGACCTCCGGTGAAGAATCAGGCAGAATTGCATTCTCGTCTGTCCATGAGGCGCGCCCGACCCTTGAGCCAGCTGGATCGTCTACTCCTACGAGCACTATATTATCACCTGCCTTAACCGATTCACCCCTGAGGACGCGAAAGCCCGCCCTCTCGTGGAACTTTACGCTTTTCGATATCCCCACGTAGAACTCGTGGTTGCCCATTACGGCGAACTTGCCCATGGGCGGTTTGATCTCGTCGAATAGGCCGGAAATGTTATCAAGATGAGGAGCCATTCCGTCGATCATATCCCCCGTTGAAACCAGAATGTGCGGATCGGCCCTGCGAACCAGGGACAAGACCTTCTCAAGGCGCCTCCTGCCGACGATAAGACCGAGATGCAGATCCGAGATCTGGGCGATCCTTATGGGAGAGGAACCCGGTTTCAGCAACGGCGTTCGGATTGAAACCCTCTCCACTCTCACTCTGGAGTTTTCCACCAGCCCCCAGGCCATAGCCGCAAGGATAATGGCGAAAATCACTGCCAAACCCATCTGTGGTGGAATCAGGAGCCTTGAAAATGCAGGTATCGGTATTGCGAAAATTCGAAGAATAATGTTGAAAATATCCACAGTGAGACCCAGGAAGAGAAACCAGAGTACGGCCGCCATCCATATATAAGTCACAAGAGCCAGTACCCTGGCCGGAAGGAGAAGATCCGCCCGCTCCAGCATCCTGACAATAACAGGGCCCGTGACCATCAGAAGCATAAATAGGGCCAGCAGCAGTAACCGTAAACCCGATGGGCGAAAGGCGAAATACACCTTCCCGAACAGATACAGGTTCATTCCACCGTAAATTGAGAAGTAGACCAGTAGGAAGATAAGCATCAGTAATATCCCATCCGCCGGGACCAGTCAGTTCCGGCTGCTCAAAAAACCATCAGAAACCTCTGCCTTAAAGCCGACCATCTTTTATAATACATTTTCACAGAAAGGGTCTATCT
>JBGMRC010000117.1:0-4674 GCA_048061075.1 bacterium
TCTTACCTTTTCTTATATCTTATTTATCAAGGTTAAACAAAAGGTAAGAAGGCAGGACCTGACCCCACTTAACGCACAATGTTTCACCGATCTTGAAAAAACTCTGGAATACCGGGCAGCACAGTGATAAATTGACAGTCATCAGGGCGCCCATTGAGGGGCGCCCAAATCGATAACTTGCATATTACCATCGCGCCCGAGCGTGGGCGCCCGGAGCAATAAGCCGTTCACGGACTTATTGCGACAAATAACAATATCCCGTGAGGGAAGGGAAAACGACGCTTTTCCCTTCCCGCGGAGGAAAAAGCCATGGATGGACTTTTTACGACGCTATCAAACATGGAAGTGCGATCTTGAGAGCGAATATCGAGACCGGTGACACACTCATCAAGGCTATCAAGGCTGAGATTATGGCAAGAGAGTTCTATCTTGCAGCCTCAAAAAAAGTGAAGAATCCCCTGGTGAGGAGGAGGCTCCTCACCCTGGCAGATGATGAACTTGAGCACAGGACCACGTTGAGCCGTCTTTACTGGGCGCAGACAGGGACGGAAGTGGGGGATATCGAATTTGAAGCCGGTGAATTTGAACTGCCTGATATCGATGGAATGTCGATGACAGAGGTTATAATGTTTGCCATGGAAAAGGAAAAGGAGGCTGTGGAGAACTATGCCAGGATGGCTGAAGAGGAAGATGACGCAAGGTCCATAAGTTTCCTGGAGTACCTGGTGGACTTCGAGCAGTGTCACTACGATATGCTGGAGGCCGAACTGGCCAAGATCAAGGAAACTCCCGGCTGGGAGGATCAGAACATATAGTTAATAAAAAGTTGTCAGTTGTTAGTAAATCAAATATAAATAATCCAAACAAATGAACTACAAGATTGCCGCGTCACTCCTGCGGGACGGTTCACGCCGCAGGAGGCGTGACTCGCAATGACTGTTCTTATATACCACGCCCTTCATAATACGCCCTACGCACTCACCCAAAGGGTGCCGGACCTGAAAAGTGAAACACAATAACAAAATAAGATCTGAGGTGGGAAAAAGCCTGAGAGAATCCGGTGTTAAAAGAGGTGAGTACCTCCTGTTGGCCCTGTCCGGTGGGGTCGATTCCCTTGCCCTCATGGATATTCTTCTTTCCCTTGCACCTGGATCGGGATTAAAAATGTCGGCCGCGCACCTCGACCATTCTGTGAGAGGTGAGCAGTCGGAAAAGGATGCCCGGACAATCGAATCCATCTGCGCAGATAGAAATATCCCGGTCATTATGGGAAAGCTGGAAGGAAGTGAAGTACAGACAAGAAAGGGTAAATTAAACTCCCTCGAGGCCGCGCTCCGGGAGTTGAGATATGAATTCCTGAATGACGCGGCCGCAAAAACCGGTGCTGACTGGATCGTAACTGCTCATCATTCTGACGATCAGGCAGAGACAGTTCTATTCAGAGCGCTGAGGCGGATGAACTGGAGGTCATTTACGGGAATGAAGGCTGTCCAAGGCAGTGTTTTGCGGCCCCTGCTGAATGTTACCAGGACTGACCTTGAATCATACTGCTTAGCCTTGGGGCTAAAGCACCTGGAGGATGAGACTAATCTCGATCTGTCCATTTCCAGGAACCGCTTAAGACACAGAGTTATTCCAGAGCTCGAAAGGTTGTTTCATCCATCTATTAAAAGCCTGCTTCTGAAAGTTTCTGATTGCTGCGTGCGACTGGAAAAATGGGAGGCAGTTACCCTTGGTAACATTACACCTGGAGGCATTCCATCTCTATTTGAATCGGATTTCCAGATCAAACAGTATGCTTCGATGCCGGAGCCCCTTCGTGAAGGCCTTGCTTTGAAACTTCTGGGAGGCGTGTTAGATGTGCAGCCAAAAGCCTCACTTCTGTCCGAGACCATGAAAATGTTGAGCAAAAGTGCGCAAGGGACCGTCCGTCTGCCGGGAGGGGGCGCCATGGAATTTGAGGATGGACAGGTTAAATACATTGGACCAGGGCCTGAAAGACTCACAAGACAGCGGATTTGGGTTGCTGAACAGGTTTTGGACATTCCCGGATCACTCGTGGTTCCGGAACTCGAGCGGAAAATTTACGCTGATATTGAATCCTATGATGGTTCGGAAAGTTTTCCAGCGGGAAATGATGCACTGATAAACGCCGAGAAAATAAGCTTACCACTTGTTGTTCGGAACAGAAGGCCGAAAGATACTTTTCAACCCCTTGGAATGAGAAGGGAAAAGAAATTTAAGGAATTCCTTATCGACAGAAAGGTTCCCAGGCGATCAAGGGATCTACTCCCCCTTGTATTCGACGCTGACGGGGTCCTTATCTGGGTCGCCGGTGTAGAGATATCAGAGGCCGTCCGGCTGGAAAAAGGGGTCAAATCAAAAGCGATCAGATTGAGAGTGGAGAAACTCTGACCGCGTCCCAGGACCCACGACCCAGTTTTTCGGTCCCAAGACCCATGACTCAGGACCCATGTATGTTATCCAAAACCAATGAGTTATAAGACATAATGGCTGCCAGTTGCAAGGACCTGCCCCTTGCGACGTGGGTTATGCTTGGCAATATACAAACCGCACTCCGCCCTTCGCCCTGTTTTAATTTTGTTTTCCCGGGTTTCATGGTTATTTTTCAGATGTGGATGTATAAACAGCCAAACAGGTTCAGTTTATGGGCCACCATGAAAAAATTTCATAGCTGTAAGGCGAGCTTTAACTCAACCTGACAAATTTTGGTTGTTCGCTGTAAGAAAATGTGGTAAATAGTTAATTTAACTGAAAATTTTGGAGGTACAGCACTTGAATAACTTCTACAGACATTTGTCTTTATGGGTCGTCATTGGCCTGGTGATGATACTCCTGTACAACCTGTTTTCCGTTCGACCCCAACAGGTTGAGGAACTCGTATACAGTGACTTTCTTGCACGAGTGGAGGACGGTTCGGTAGAAGAAGTCCTGTTAAAAGGCAAAGAGATTACCGGGCAATTTACCGATGGTACTCATTTCAGCCTGTATTCGGCCGACGATCCGGAGCTGGTTACTTTCCTGAGGGAGAAGGAGATCAGAATAATCGCGGAGCCCAGGCAGGAGAGTCCCTGGTACATTACCGTCCTCGTGTCATGGTTCCCGATGCTGTTATTGATAGCCGTCTGGGTCTTCTTTATGAGACAGATGCAGGCCGGGGGGAGCAAAGCTCTTTCCTTCGGGAAATCCCGTGCCCGCCTTCTTTCGGATTCAACCGTGGTGGTCACCTTTGAGGATGTCGCAGGTGTGGATGAAGCCAAAGAAGAACTCAAGGAGATCATCGATTTTCTTAAAGATCCAATGCGCTTCCAGAGACTTGGTGGAAAGATCCCCAAGGGTGTCCTGCTCATGGGGCCGCCGGGAACGGGTAAAACCCTTCTCGCGAAGGCTATCGCCGGTGAGGCAAGCGTTCCTTTCTTCTCCATCAGCGGATCAGATTTTGTAGAGATGTTCGTGGGTGTTGGAGCCTCCAGGGTGAGAGATCTTTTCGAGCAGGGCAAGAAGAATGCCCCCTGTATTATCTTTATCGATGAGATTGACGCTGTGGGAAGGCACAGGGGGGCTGGTCTTGGCGGAGGTCACGATGAAAGAGAACAGACTCTCAACCAGCTCCTCGTGGAGATGGACGGCTTCGAATCCAACGAGGGAGTAATACTCATTGCCGCGACGAACCGGCCGGATGTTCTGGATCCGGCTCTTACCCGCCCGGGCCGTTTTGACAGGACGGTTATAGTCCCGAATCCTGATATCAAGGGCCGCGAAGGTATCCTCAAAGTCCACGCCAAGGCGATCGTGGTTGGCAAGGACGTGGATCTGGAAGTCGTGGCCAGAGGAACACCGGGATTTTGCGGGGCGGATCTTGCCAACCTTGTCAACGAAGCAGCGCTGCTCGCGGCGCGCCGTGACAGGGAAGCGGTGGCCATGGAGGACTTCGAGGAAGCAAAGGACAAGGTTCTCATGGGGGCGGAAAGAAAGAGCCTCATAATCAGCGAAAAGGAGAAACGAATTACCGCCTATCACGAGGCGGGACACACGCTTGTAGCCAAGATGCTGCCTGGCGCCGATCCCATTCACAAGGTCACAATAATCCCAAGGGGAAGGGCTCTGGGACTGACACAGCAGCTTCCACTGGATGAGAAGCATACCTATCCCAGGGCTTTCTTACTCGACCAACTCGTCATTTTGCTGGGGGGAAGGGTAGCGGAGAAGCTCGTACTCAATGATCTGACAACAGGAGCAGGAAATGATATTGAGCGGGTCACTGAGCTTGCTCGTAAAATGGTCTGTGAATGGGGAATGAGCGAAAAGATGGGGCCTTTAACCTTCGGCAAGAAGGAAGAACAGATTTTCCTGGGTAGAGAGTTCGCCCAGCACAGGGACTACAGCGAGAAAACGGCGATAATGATCGATGAAGAGGTAAAGAACATCGTCAGCGGTGCACATGATCGTGCAACGGAGATCATCAAGGAAAACATCGAAATGCTTCACCGGTTGGCCCAGTCCCTTCTCGAAAGGGAGGTCCTGGATGGTGATGAGATCGATAGTATCATAAAGGGTGAGGAATTACCTGCCATCGAGAAGGAAGATGCTGAACCAGAAGAAGGCGACTCTCAGCCGGAACAACAAAACGGTCCCACGGCCTCGGATCCTTAA
>JBGMRC010000118.1:0-4662 GCA_048061075.1 bacterium
AGGGAGGGGTGAAAGTAAGTAGTCCAATTTCCATTTTCCAATATCCACGTTGGGCTTTGGTCGTTGGTCTTGATCTCAAAACTCAACATCACTTCTTTTTAGCGTACTCTTTGATGAGCGCCGCACCTATGACGTTCCTCTGAATCTGATTGGTTCCCTCATAGATCTGGAGGATCTTTGCGTCACGCATCATCTTTTCCAAAGGATATTCCCGCATATATCCATAACCGCCCATAACCTGTACAGCATCGATGGTATTCTTCATCGCGATGTCAGATCCGAATACTTTCACCATGGCCGACTGTTTGGATATATTTTTTTCTCCGGTATCAATAAAACGCGATACCGCATAGGTAAATGCCCTCGCTGCCTCAGTCCGGATACCTATATCCGACAACATATGCTGGACAGCCTGGAAGGAGATTATGGGTTTTCCGAACTGTACCCTTTCCCTCGCATAATTAACCGCAATATCGAGGGCCGCCTGGGATACGCCGACACCCTGTGCCGAGATCCCGGGTCTTGACATGTCAAGGGTCTTCATGGCCACCATGAAGCCGATCCCTTCGCGGCCGATTATGTTCTCAGCCGGTATTCTGCAGTCTTCGAAGACAAGCTCCCTTGTTGTGGAGCACCTTATGCCCATTTTTTTCTCCTTCTTTCCGAAGGAGAATCCCTCTGTACCTTTCTCCACTATAAACGCAGATGCTCCTCGAGCGCCCTTTTTCCTGTTGGTGATTGCTATTATTGTGTAGATCTCTGCCTCTCCACCGTTTGTGATCCACTGTTTCGTACCGTTAAGCACGTATGAATCGCCATCCCTGACCGCAGTTGTCCTCACCCCGCCGGCGTCGCTTCCGGCGTCGGCTTCGGTGAGACCGAATGCAGCCAGCTTTTCACCTGACGCAAGAACCGGCAGGTAACGTTCCTTCTGTTCATCAGTTCCGTAAAGAAGGATCGGATAACAGCCCAGCCCTGAAGCGGCAAAACTCACTGAAACTCCGAGACATCCGCGACTCAGTTCTTCTACTGCGATGACACTTTCAAAGACACCGCCACCCAAACCGCCGTACTCTTCAGGTATATTGATCCCAAAAAGGTCAGACTGGGCACACGCCTTCATGATCTCCCATGGGAACTCCTCAGTTTCATCAAGCTCCTCGCGAACGGGAAGTATCTTCTCTTCGGTGATCTGCTGTGTGATCTCCTGGATCGCCTGCTGCTCCTCGTTGAAAAAGTAATCCATATCCTCCTCCGTTGTTTGACTAGCTCAATCTAATCCAAAATCCAATGTCCAAAATCCAAGATCAAAGTATCAAAATCGATGATAATTCTTTTTCATCCCGGCTCTTGGACCCTGGATCCCGGATCTTGGATATATTACCACCTGACCAACGCCGCCCCCCACGTCAGACCTCCGCCGAAAGCTTCCAGCAGCAATGTATCGCCTCTTGCGATCCTTTCATTGCGAATAGCATCGTCCATGGCCAGGGGGACGGAGGCAGCAGATGTATTGCCGTGCCTATCCACCGTTATTACTACCTTGTCCTCGGAAAGTTTCAGCTTTCTTGCTGTGGCGAGTATGATCCTCAGGTTGGCCTGGTGGGGAATAAGGAAATCTATTTCGTCTTCTGTAATGTTATTGTGCTTGAGGACCTCATCAACCACTTCACTGAGTTTGGTAACAGCAATCTTGAATGTTTCGTTCCCCTTCATCTTGATGGTGTTGAGCTTCTTGTCGATCATTTCATAAGACGGAGGCATTCTCGATCCACCACCCGGTGCGCACAGAAGATCCGTCATTGAGCCATCGCAATGGAGATGGGTTGAAATGATCTGCGAGCTATCCTGGCTGGGAACAAGTACAGCGGCGCCTGCCCCGTCTCCGAACAGCACGGCAGTTGACCGATCCTCCCAATCGATATAACGGGAAAGCACTTCCGCCCCCACAACGAGGATAGTTTCATACATACCGGATTTGATGAATTGATCTGCAACGGAAAGTCCGTAAATAAATCCCGTACAGGCAGCCTCGAGATCGAAGGCCGCTGCTGTGCTGGCACCGATATTCTTCTGGACCAGTGCGGCAGTTGATGGGAAAAAATGGTCGGGTGTAATAGTGGCTACAATAATAAGGTCCAGGTCACCAGGTTCTTTTCCGGCCATTTCCAGCGCTTTCAGGGACGCTGCGGTCGCCAGGTCTGACGTGGCCTGATCATCGGAGGCCAGGTGACGCTGCCTGACACCTGTCCTGGATACTATCCACTCATCGGTCGTATCCACCATTTCCATGAGATCTGCATTTGTCAGTATCTTCTCGGGAAGATAGGATCCCGTCCCTGCGATCATGCTTCTCATGTCTTTTCCTCTTTGGTAGCGCCTTCCGATGCTTCACTCTTATCCATGATCCCAAGGTCCATCTTCTTCTCTTTCAAATGCTCAATGACCTGATGGACCCTGTCACCAACCGTCTGCTTAAGGTCGGCACTGGACTCTACTTCCTGGCGTACGATGCGGGAGACCCGAGCGCGCGCATAACCGTCAACGGTTATTATCGCGTTCTTGATGGCATGGGCGTTGGACCTTCCATGGGAGATAAGGCCAAGACCGTTAATGCCCAGGAGGAGTGCACCCCCGTATTCAGCATAGTCAAATCGCTGCCTGAATTTTTTTAGCGCAGGCCGCATGAAGAGATACCCGAACCTGCCCAACAGAGAAGACCTTATTTCCTCCTTCAACCGCATGCCCAGGGTGTAGACGACCCCTTCTGCAACCTTCAGGGCTACGTTTCCCACGAAACCATCGCAAACAACAACGTCTACCCTGTCTGCGAATATGTCTCCTCCCTCCACGTTCCCGATGAAGTTAAGATCGCTTTTTTTGAGGATGTCAAAAGTCGTGCGTACAACCTCATTTCCCTTACCAGCTTCTTCACCGATGCTGAGAAGTCCAACCCTGGGGCTCTGCATGTTAAGTGTGATCTTGGCAAGAGCATTACCCATAAAGGCAAACTGGACCAGATTATGGGGTTTACAGTCCACATTTGCCCCCGCATCCAGCATAACCACTCTTCCGCTGTGAGTCGGGATGATCGAACCGATCGCCGGTCTCTCGACGTTGGGAAGAAGGCCTAATACATACATCCCGGCCATCATGGCCGCGCCTGAATTCCCGGCAGAAATAGCAGCGTCAGCTTCACCGGATTTTACGAGTTCGAATGTCTTCAGAATGGATGAATCCCGTTTTCCTGCAAGAGCCCTGCGCGGCGCCTCATCCATACGGACAACCTCAGAGGCGTGCTTGATAAAGATGCGGCCCTCTGGAGGGCTTGCACGACGGAGCTGAGGCTCAAGGATCTCCCGGTCGCCCACCAGGATCACCTGGCATTCGTACTCTCGAGTCGCTGCGACGGCACCCTCTAAAATGGCCTGGGGGGCAAAATCTCCCCCCATTGCGTCAATTGCTATTTTCATAAAAGTTAAGTTTGCCGCTGGAGGATCTAGACCTCCTCGACCTCAATTACCTTCCGACCTCTGTAGAAACCGCAATGAGAACATACCCTATGAGGCATCTTCGGTTCGCCGCATTTGGAGCATAACGAGTTCGTGGGCATTTCAAGAGCATCGTGGGAACGACGTCTCCTTGTTTTTGCTTTTGATGTTTTCTGCTTTGGAACTGGCATTTTCTGTCTCCTTTTTTCAACCGCCGCTGAACCTGCCGGTCCTCAGGATCTTTCCGTCAGCTTTCTCCTTTATCCCTGTCTGAATCCCTCAGAGATTCAAGGACTTCCCACCTCGGATCGATACTCTCGACATCGCATGTACAGGCATCGCTCCCGATGGCCTCCCCACATGAGGGACATAATCCACCGCACTCCCGTGAACACAGTGGCTTCATGGGTAGAGCCAGCCGCACCTGTTCTTCAATAAAATGGACTAAATCCAGACTGTCTCCCCGGAAAAACTCCACATCGAGGTCATCGGAGGCCAACTCCATCTCTTCTCTCTCTTCTGTATCTGAAAAGGGACGGAGTTCAACGAAGATCTTTTCTTCAATTTTGTATCTGTAGCTTGTCAAACAGCGAGAGCACTGAAGGCGCACATATCCGCTGACTGAACCTTTTATCAGTATCTGAGACCCTATTTTCACAACTCTGAAAGTCCCTTTAACGGGACCATCAGCATTTATTGACTTAGCTGCAAGGGCATCAGGTTCAAGTGGAAGTTCAACATTCAGCCCCTCAGCGGGCACTTCACCGAGCCGGAGGAACATAATAACCTCCCGTCAGTTAGAACTGAAATAGATACAGGAAGCAAAGTGCTTTGTCAATCCGCGCAAAAGGCTTAAATTAAAGGCAAATTTCGCCAAAATACAGGAAGATATGCCTTTTGAATTGAAAGTTGAAAGTTGAAAGTTGAAAGTATGATTTTTAATATTATGTCTGAAACATTCAACTTTTAACTTTCAACTTTTAACTTTCAACTTTTAACTTTTAACCGGGTATTATACGTCCTCCATCACCCTTAATTCCAGGGGATGGCGGTTGATGAAGAACTGGCCGGCAAGATCCTTATTTTCCTTACCGGAAAGCACATGCCGAAGGAGAGAGGACCTAGGAGGTAGGAACTGTATCTCACACAAAGCAGCCAAAAACGCAAAGGA
>JBGMRC010000119.1:0-4561 GCA_048061075.1 bacterium
GTTGTTTCATGCTGGCCTGAACCAAAAGCCCTTCCGTAGCCGAGAGTGATTTGGAAGCGTCCATCTTCCAGAACGCTATGCCCCTTTGGGACTACGGTAAATTTCTCCCCCAGGTCAAAAGGGGTGAAGACCCTACTCATCTTCAATCGAAAAACGTCCCACATTCCACCGAAGTGTCCATTCCGCGAGATAGGAATAGGCTACAGGGATGACAAGGAGGGTAAGGAGGGTGGAAAAGACCAGGCCCCAGATAATGGAATCAGCCATAGGTTTCCATACCGGAGATGCGCCCCCGAGAGAGAGGCTCATAGGAAGCAGTCCCAGGATCGTCGTCAGGGATGTCATAATGACCGGCCGCATTCGCACTATACCTGACTTGATTATAGCCCTGTAAAGGGATATCCCGGACTCCCTCTTCTTGTTGATGAAATCCACAAGTACAAGGGAGTCGTTGACCACAATTCCCGCGAGAGCTATGACCGCCACAAACGCTACTAGGGAAAAGGGGTGCCCATTAACAAGCAGCCCTGATATGACACCAATGAAGGCGAAGGGAACGGTGAGCATGATGACCAGAGGCTGGGAGAAGGATTGGAACTGTACTCCCAGGATCATGTAGACGAGAAAGAGAGCGATCACAAAAGCCCGCATCAGGCTGGCGAAACTCTCCTGTGTCTTCTCATATTCTCCCCCCTGCTCGATCTTGAAATCTGGATATTTGGCCAGGAGCTTGTCCATATGCGGGGTAAATGCCAGGTTTGCCTTGGTGGATGTGGTTATGTTCGCATCTATATCAGCGGTTACCCGCACTGTTCTCTCAAAGTCCCTCCTGTAGACGCGGGCTGGCCCCGGGCCGAATGTGACTTCAGCGAAATTCCTGATGGGGATCAGGTCACCTGCTGGTGAAGTGATCTTCATCGAACCCAGCGCGGCGGGGGTGCTTCGGTCCTCCCCTGAAAGCCTGACGACTATATCCACTTCCTCGTCCCCATCCCGAAAGATGGACTCTGTCAGTCCGTCGTTGGCTGCCCGGATCTCTGCCCCGATAATTGTGGCGGACAGTCCGTACCGGGCTGCCCTGGCCTGGTCAACCTTTATGGAGAGCTGGTTCTTTCCTGGCTGGTAGTCGTCCTTGATGTCCTTTACTCCCGGGATCCCCTTCAGTATCCCTTTAATTTCTGAAACAAGAGGTTCCACACCTTCGAGGGTCTTACCCTTTATCTGTACCGCCAGCGGCTCTCCCACCGGGGGTCCACCTTCAAGCTGGTGGAATTCAATGGACCTTATCCCTGAGATTATTCCGATCCTGGCGCGAAGATCCTCGATAATTTCCTCGATGGTTCTTTCCCTTTCCTCCTTTTCCACCAGGTCCACCATGACCTCTCCAACATTCGTTCTCCTGGTGACCCCGTACTCTCCATAGATAATGCCTGTATTTCCCAGCACCGCGGAAACTTCTTTGCCCGGAAGGGTCAACGCCACCTTTTCCACGGATTGGACAATACGGTCCATTCCCAGAAGAGAAGTACCCTCAGGCGCGTGCAGGCGGACGGAGAACTGGGAAAACTCCTCGTCGGCGAACATGTCGACACCAAGATAGGGAATAAGCATAAGGCCGAGTATGGCAAGAGTCAGAACAGTGGCCACAATTATACCCCGGTTCCTCAGTGCCAGAAATATGAATTTCTGATAGATCCTCTGGAGAAATCTTATAAAACGGTCCCCCACAGGGGGCTTCTTAAGGGGCCTGCCAAAATCGGCCATGTGACTGGGCAGGATGAAAAGGGCCTCAAGAAGAGATGCAGACAGGGCGATGATCACTATTTTCGGGATATAGGATAGAAACTCACCGACAATACCCACCATCATCATCATGGGAAGAAAAACTGCCATAGTTGTCGTCACAGAGGAGATGACCGGCGCCGCCACCTCCCCCGCGTACCTTGCGGCGTCGAAGGGTTTGAGTCCCTGCTCCAGATACCTGTAGATGTTCTCAATGATGATGATGGCGTCGTCCACGACTATGCCCAGCACCAGTACAAGGGAGAACACGGTAACTCCATTCAAAGTGATCCCCATCCATCTCATCATTGCAAAGGTGAGAAGGAAGGAAAAAGGTATGCCCAGGCCGGCTATGATCGCGTTTCGGAAGCCTATGAAAAACATAAGAGCGATGACTACCATCAGCAGGCCGATGAGGGCATTATTCTTGAGGACACCCATGGAGTCGTCTATCAGTATGGTCAAATCGTTTATGTATTTAGCGTCAGGTGGATTGGCCATTCCTGACAAGTACTCGCTGACGACCGAACGGGTGGCGTTTACAACGGCGTGAGTGTCGAAATCCTTTTCCTTGAGAATAGACAAGCTCACGGCGGGGTGCGCGTCCAGTCTTGAGTACGTGGATGGATCTTCGAAGGTGTCAACTACTGTTCCGATATCCTTGATGCGTACTACATCTCCAGGGGCATTTGTCCGCACTATCGTTGCAGGGATCTCCTCTATGCTTCTGTATTCGCCCACTGTACGCACCAGTATCTCTTCACGTCCCACATCGATCTTCCCGGCGGGGATATCACGATTACGCATTGCGATGGCGCTGGAGATTTGCTGAAGGGAAAGGCGGTACCGCTCGAGGCTTGAGCGGTCAACATTTATCCAGATCTCTCGCTCTCTTACGCCGGCAAGATCCACAGAGGAGACTCCGGGAATATCCTCCAGCTTGTCCTGGAGGTCCTGTGTGATCTTCTTCATGGAAGGTTCCGGCAGGATGGATGAGGACAGTACTACGGTGATAACCGGCCAGCCGGAAGTGTCCAGCTCAAGGATGACCGGATCTTCAGTCTCCTCAGGAAGATCGTTGATCTTGTCAACCTCGTCCTGGATGTCCCTGACCCTCTCCTTGATAGGGGCGCCCGTCCTGAACTCAACAACGATACTGGAGAGGTTCTCCTGGGAGGTGGAAATAACACGCTCCAGATCCTTGACGTTCCTGATAGCATCCTCGATGGGGATGGTGACGAGTTTCTCGACGTCCTCCGGAGTGGCTCCCGGGTAGGGGGTTACAATGAGGGCTGTTTCGAAAGATACGTTGGGATTTATATCTCTGGGCAGATTAAAGAGGGCATATATTCCCAGGATCATCAGGATGATGAAGGTGAGGTTTGCCAGCACAGGCTGACTGAGGGCGAAGTCAACCAGCCACATTGAAGGGACCCGTTTATTGCTCAACAGCCATCTCCAGTTTATCGCCGGTCCTGAGGCGATGCTGCCCAACTATGATCACAAGTTCTCCCTCCCTGAGCCCTCCGGATATAACCGTGCTCACCTCGTTGGATGGACCGGGAACGACCACCTTTCTCACGGCGACTTCACCGTCTGCCACGAAAACAGCGGAAGAATCCGTCTCCTGGAGTAACGCGGAAGTGGGGATCACAAGAGCATTTGATAGTTTTACCTTTACGAACATGACTTTGACGTCCATACCAGCGCGCAGGAGGGCTGATGACTTTTCCTGACCCGGATTGGCCATCCGCAGAATTACCGGAAAGGTACCCGTGCGCTCATCGGCCTTGACGCCCACATCCTCGACCAGAGCCTCGTACTTTTTCTCTCCCGGAATGATCTGAACGTAGACTGAATCTCCCTTATAAATATGCATGACATCTGCCCCGGAGACTCCCAGGTGGATCCTGAAAGAGGAAAGGTCCACAATCTCAGCGATGGGCGTTCCCTCACTGACGGTATCTCCAGCGAATACACTCTTGGAGGCAACGATCCCCGAGATCGGAGATCGAACCACGGTTTCCTCCCAGGCGTCTTTGGCAAGGTTATATGCCGCTTGTGCCTGCCTGACCGAAGCATCGGATGCACGGACGCTTGCGGTGGCAAGAGCGAGGTCTGCCGATTCCTTCTGGCTGAGGGAAACAGCCCCTTCCCTGTACAGCTCGGTAAATCTGTCAGCATCAGACTGGGCTTTTTTCAGTGCGCTTTTTGCCTCTTGCTGGCTTTCCCTTGCCAGATCAAGGGCAGCTTTGGCCTGCTGCATGGCGAATCTGTATGAATCATCGTCAAGCCTGCACAGAGGCTGACCTTTTTCGACTCTGTCTCCTTCGTTTATCAGGTCTTTGACAATTGTTCCGCCTGCCTTCGCTACAACAACGATCTCGGAGGCCGCCTCAAGCTTGCCCGTGTACTCCATCTCCTCAATATATTCAACAGGCTTCAGGATGAAGGCGGTCACCGGGATCGGCGGCTTTTGGGCGACCTCGATCTTCCTGGAGCGTTTTATCCCGGTTCTGGCAAGGACTGCTCCCACAACCAGCAAAAGGATGAGAGTAACGGCGGCAACGGCGTTTTTTCTCTTTTTTATAGCGGCAAGAACGCCATTTCTTTCGGTTTTCATTGGATCTCCTCAGACGCACCCGCAGTACGCAGCAATCTGGTTCTGTTCGTATGATATCCCTGAAGAGCCGTAATTCTAAGCAGCCTGGAACGAGTCAGGGCAAGCTGCGCGTCTATCACATCGGTGTTGGCTATAAGGCCCTGTTTATATTTCAGC
>JBGMRC010000120.1:0-4539 GCA_048061075.1 bacterium
CCCTGTCGTAAAACTCGTCTATATTGTGCCCTCCGCCCATAAAGCTCTTGATCTCTCCCCCTCTCCTGAAAAAGTCGCAGATCATAAGATGGCCGTTCTCATTCAGATATTTGCTGGAACCTTTAAGGACTTCATCAAGTCCGACATACTGGAAACTCTCGGAGAAAAGGAGCATATCGTACCTCTTGTCCGTATCCAGGTTTTCGAATGTGCACTGGTGGATGGTGCATTCATCACCCAGCAGGTCACGGGCGTATCCCGTCAGGAAGTCGCTGGGAGAGACGCATTCAACTGAATATCCCGTATCCATAAGTTTTTTCGCGGTGGCGCCGGTTCCACAGCCAACATCCAGGATCGTATTCGTGCCTTCGGGGATACGGGAAACCAGGAATTCTGTGTACTTTTCCTGAGCCTGAGCAAAATTGGAGATATCGAGGGCCAGGTCCGCCGACCAGTAGCCGTAATGCATGTGCTGTGTTTTCAGAAAGTATTTGCCGAAAATAAGGCCGACGGCAAGACCCACTTCTTTTGAGTCTACTTGTCTGGATTCAGTCATCTTCCCGTTTTCCCTCCGCAGGCAGAGTTGCTACAGGTCGTCACCCGGTAAAAAAAATGAGAATCACAGTTTATGACAAACACCTGAAAAGAACCAGATGTATGAATTGGAATGTCGTTGTATCGGGATTATTTAAGCAGATCTTTTATGGATTTCTGATCGAATTTGAGGCGTAAGCGCAGGTATGGACCCTGAGCGCTGAAATCAGCTCCAGAAAAATCATCGTCAACAAAACCGAGGAAATTGTAACCGAAGCTCAGCCATGCGTTCTCCATCAGACTGTAGCCGGCTGAGATACCCGCTGAATAATCAACAGCGCCGGATTCCCAGGAGTGAAGGACACTTGTCCTGAAACCCATATCCCAGTTATTGGTGAGGTCGTACCTGTCCTCCACTCCAAACAGTCCGGTGAATTCACTGTAGGGTTTTCCATCTATGTCCTCAGTGGAGTATTTGAGGCCGGTCTGGAAGGCTATTTGATTTCTCGGACTGCTCTGGTAGTTGGCATTCATATTGTTTACTATCTTCCAGCTGTCGATACCTACACCAGTACCTTCCTCCTTCTGCACCTTATAATCAAGCTTGTCTAGAAGGATCCAGTCTGAATCCAGCGGGCGGTAGGCAAGCCCCAGCCTGACTCCCCCGTCGGTTCTGCTCCCGCCGGCCGCAATGTCCGTAAGGTAGAGCGTACCGGAAGCCGAGATACCTGTACCGATATCCGGCTCGCCAAGCAGATCTGTCACAAACCCAACCTTGCCTTCAGAATCCGCTTCCCTTGTCTCCAGTCGCGCGTTCCATTGCCATATGGAGTGGCTGTAGGATGCGCCCAATGATACGGATGTGAAATCCTCCCCTCCTGAGGAAGCCGGAACGTTACTGTTAAAGGGGACTGTTGTCGTTTCCCTGAAGGTTCTGCTCTGCTCCAGAGTCCCGCTCAATCTCCACTTTTCACTGACTCTCCAGGTCTGTGTCAAACCCAGGTTGGCAAAGACCCTGGAACTGTTTTCATCGGTTTTCTGCTCTACTGAACTTGTGGCATGTCCTCCCTCCCAGGGTTCGGCTTTCATTCCCATCCTGGTGCCCATGGTATCACCTGCTCTGCCCTGGGTTAATTCCTGCTGCGCAAACAGGGAGATCGTATTGCTTAACCTGTAGTCCGAACCCAGAACCGTTCTGGTTGGATAGTCTGTGTTATCGTTACTGCCCAGGGATTGATCGTGTTCAAGTTTCAGCTTCAAGCGGTTCTGCATTGTTAAATACTCCCCGCCAACGATCATCTGGGTGGATGTGTCCTTGCCTGCCGCAACGGTGTCGGTGGCCTGCCGGAGGCCGCCGCTTAGCGAATAGTTCGATCTTGTGTACTCCACTTGCGCTTCCACGACTTCACGCTCACCACCTGTTGCGTAATTCAACTGCCTGAATCCCTGTCCGCTGACGGTAACTGTGTCTGTAGCCCTGTAGGAAACATCTACACCCAGTTTTCTGGTTCCCGTCTCACCGGCACTCTGCTGGCCCAGCCCAAAATCTTCATCCTGTTCGCGCAGGTAAACCTTGCCCTTAACTTTACTGCCGCTGTGGGTGATCTCGGCCAGGTAAGCCGAACCGTCCTTTCCGGTGCTTCCGGCCTTCGTCGAAGTCACCGCTACCTCGGCTCGAAGCTGTGTCCCCTCTCCCAGTTCAACAGTGGCGTCAAGTCCCGCGAGATCACCTTCAAAACCGGTATTCCCCTCGTGGATAAGACTTGCTCCCAACTCCGCTTTATCACCTGAAAGTCTCACCGTTCCCCGTCCTCCGAAAGTTGTTTTTTGATCCCGGGAATCTGCAGACTCGTATTCAACCACTATGAATACAGGGTTAAAACTCCCATCCCTGTCTGAAACCGGCTCTTTGAAGAACAGCGTTCCGGCCTGGTAATCTATGTTGTAGTCCGTGTGGCGGGCAAGCTCCCTTGTTGAGATAATAGACTCACTTCGGAAGCGGTCCCGGATCTCGATCTTCACCTTTTCGGAGTTTATAACTATGCTGCTGTTCGACAGGCGGTACAACCCGGATGTACCGTCACCCCGTATCTCATCCCTTACAAAGGACTGATCCGTCCGGGCCGCGAAGATGTTGTAACCGAATTTTTCAGCTTTCAGTTCGGACTTCAAACCGGTGAAACTGCGGTTGTACCTTGCGAGCTCAGTCACTGTAAGGCCGGTATCAAAATCTCCGAATAGGGCGTAGAATTGACTTCGTTCTATTTTCAGGTAAAGCTTCTGCGAGCTTGCTGCCTCGTAATCCTGTTCGACTGAATCACCATACAGCGTGTAGTAGGTGTCGGGGTCGATGGTCTGGTGGAGGCTTCGGCCGGCAGTACCTTCCGTTTTCGATGTATCGTAGGACATGGTCATGAGCCATTTGCCCTTTATCCGACCCTTGGCAAAGAAGGCGACCTTGCCGTCGGTGTAGAATCTGTCTTCGGCTCCGGCATTATTGAGACCTGCCATGTTTCCGCTGACCGTATTGTAGCCGGCAGTCCCTTCGGCAAGACCCACCAGTATCCAGTCTCTGGGCTCGCTTTCCAGCCATACTTTTATTTCCTCGCTCCTGTCAGCCAGGCTGATGCGCAGCACAGCTTCACCGGAACGTGATGTGGGTTTAAGTTTCAACAGTGCCACTCCGTCGTCGCCGATGGAGAAACGATATCTCTTTTTCTCCCGGCTGCTTGCGGAGTCATCCCATACGCTCTCGGCATGGGGGAAATAGGGAGGATCTACAGAGAACCTGCCGATCAGGCCCTTTCTGGCGGGATATCCCGCATTATCGGTCAATCTCACAGCTATTACAGGCGCCTGTTTGCCGTTGGCAACAAGCTTCGACAGGGCAGGTAACAGCTCAACGTTCACCGGCGGGCCTGAGTAGTGAAACGTCCGTCTTATCCTGGCGATCTCGCTGCCGTCCGCATCCAGTTCCACAAGATCGAACCGGTTGTCGCCCTCCGCAAGGTCAACACCCCTCCACAGGCTCAGGGCAACCGTACCTGAAGCGTTGGTTACCGATCCCTCGAAGTTAAGGGGACTGACCCGCTCGCCGTTGATCACCAGGGCGAGCTTTGAATCTGGATCGTGTTTTACGGCAACTTTGAGGCTTGGGATCGGCGGCATGTAGCCTTTCTCAGGCAGTATCCATTCCAGATCCCGGTTCTCTTTTTCCAGCCAGGAGAGATCCTCAAGCAGATTAATTGAACCAGCTTCAGGCTCATCGGGATTATCGTTATGTTTCAATTCCTCTCCAGGGCGCAGGCCCACGGTTACCACTTCAGTTCTGCTCCTTGCATTGAATGGTTCCACCGAGGTTCTTCGCACGATATCCTCAGTGACCACCTTTACTTCAACACGTCTGTTCTGCGCCCTGCCCTCAGGAGTATTGTTGTCATCGACGGGCACATCCGGACCTTTTCCGTAGTACGCGAACATGTAGGGCGGAAGGTTCATCACACGGGACAGGTAGGCCGCAACACTCCTTGCCCTGGCAAGTGAAAGTACGTGGTTATCCGCGTATATGTGCCTGCTTCTTTCCGCGATGGGGAGGCTGTCGGTATGCCCTTCAACGTAGATCCTTACCACCTTTGATGGATCGACCCTGGCGGCCAGATTATCCAGCGATCTTTTGTCCTCCTTTTTCAGACGAGCCTCGAAGGGCGAGAAGTGGGGATGGAGAACAAACCTGGGCGCCCTGATCCTGCTCTCTTCAGAAACTTTCAGAAGAACGTTCTCGATGGGCAGAGAACTGAAGTTATCGGCTCCGGGTGTATCAAAAGTTATAACTGCCCTGCTTAATACTTCTGCCATCCTGCCCCTGACCGCCTTTGCCTTGTGCTTTCCTTCCCCGGTGGAGAGGGAGATCGGTTCCATCTTTTCAATCCATTCCCACGTTTCCACAGGTTCGGTGTCAAATCGCAACCCACTGTCCCAGCCGGCTGACATGTCGCCAAGTCTCCA
>JBGMRC010000121.1:0-4520 GCA_048061075.1 bacterium
ATTCGAGATACTGCCTGGTTATCTCCGCAATTTGAATGTCATATATATCAAGTTCATTCTTCTTTATCAGATGCAGCAGAAGATCGAGGGGACCGCTAAAATTTTCGACCTCTATCTTGTATAGTGATAGCGTGCTTTCTTCGGTATTTGGGTAATCGGTCTCGGTAGTCATCTTGTTGTCCCAGGTCCCAGGACTCAGGACCCATGTAATGGGAATACCTTGTTTCAGGTTTCATGTTTCAAGCTGAAATTCTCAGTACACACTTGGAACCTGAAACTTGAAACGTGAAACTCGCTTATTGATACAACTGTATCGCTCTCCTCACATCTATCATCGTTCTTGCCGATTCAGCCTGTGCTTTTTTATTGCCGTCCGAAAGTATCTGCCTGACCATTTCCGGGTGTCTTTCGAGTTTACTCCGCCTCTCTCTGATGGGTGAAAGGGTTTTTTCCATTTCTTCAAAGAGGATCTTTTTACAGTCTATGCAGCCGATTCCGGCGGTCCTGCATCCATGCGCAGCTTCCTCTCTCCTCTCATCGGGAGTAAAGAAAATGTGTAGTTCGAATACGGGGCACTTACCAGGATCACCTGGATCAGTCCTCTTTACCCTTGCGGGATCCGTGACCATTGGCCGCAGTTTTTCCCAGACCTCTTCGGACGGATCTTTCAGGTAGATCGCGTTATCGTAGCTCTTGCTCATCTTGCGTCCGTCCGTACCGGGAACCTTTGGCGCTTCAGTGAGGAGGTGCAATGGTTCAGGGAAGACGGGATCAGAACCTTCCGAACCGTACATGGAGTTGAACCGTCTCACCACCTCCCGGGAAAGTTCCAGATGCGGGAGCTGATCCATGCCCACCGGAACGAAATTGGCCCTGTATATAATGATATCCGCGGTCTGCAGCAGCGGATAACCCAGGAAACCTATCGTTCCCAGTTCTTTATGTGCCATCTGCTGTCGCACTTCCTTGTACGACGGGACCCTTTCCAGCCATGAAAGAGGGGTTATCATGGATAACAGTACGAAAAGCTCGGCGTGCTCCAGAATCCCGGATTGCAGGAAGAGTGTAGATCGCTCAGGGTCCAGCCCGACGCTTAACCAGTCCATTACGATCTCTATGGTGAACTCTTCAAGGGACTCAGGCTCGTCATACATGGTCGATAGAGCATGCCAGTCGGCGACGAAATAGAAACATTCGTACTGGTCCTGCAGCTCTATCCAGTTGCTGAGGGCCCCAAGGAGGTGCCCGATGTGGAGTGGGCCAGTGGGCCGCATCCCGGAAAGTACACGCTTCATTCAATTACCTCCGTCAAAATGCGAAAATTGTCCTGATGCCCATGTAGATCATCGCGTAAAAGGGTCCAATAATGCGTCCCAGAAGACCTGTCATCAGGAGCCCCACCAGAATGATCCAACCGTAAGGTGCAAGCCTGGAATATTTGCGAGACATATCAGGCGGCAGCAGGCCCTCCAGTATGTGGCTGCCGTCCAGCGGATGGATCGGCAGAAGGTTAAAGACCCCCAGGTAAATTGATATTTTTATACCGATCACTGTCATGCTTGCCAGCGGTTTTAAGATCGGTGAACCCCAGATGCCGGCTGCGCCGGGAAACCAGAGCATTATCTTGAAAACAAAAGCAAATGCCAACGCCAGGAGAAGATTGCTGGCAGGACCTGCCAGGGATACGTATACCATATCTTTTTTCGGGTTCCTGAAGTTGAAAGAGTTTACGGGGACCGGCTTTGCCCACCCGAAGATGATCCCGATTCCAGAAAGCGCCAGCAACAGTGGAAACAGGACAGTTCCCACGGGATCTATGTGACGAATGGGATTCAGCGTTAAACGCCCCAGCATCTGTGCCGTGTAGTCACCTTTCGTTTTAGCTATATACCCGTGGGCAACCTCATGGACAGTCACTGCCAGCAGGAATGGGGGTAATCCAATAACGAGTGCTTGTAGAACCTGTTGATTAAACATTGTTTTTGGTATCCTCTGTATGTTTTCTAGCTGGTTTCACGTTTCACGTTTCACGTTTCAAGTATACTCAAATTATGTAAATAACCTGGAACCTGGAACTTGGAACCAGGTCACTTCGTATCATGCAGTCAGACAACGTGTCAATCAGCCGAACCCGGCAGCGAGTCGGAACGCTCCGACACGCTGCTATTCGATGGGAAAATGTTCTTTAACCCAGTTTTTTTCCTCGGCAAGAGATTTAACTTCTCCATCGAGGCGCGCGTTCTTAACCGATTCCATTATTTTTCTGAACAGCGGACCCGTCTTGTAGCCCATTTCCTTGAGGACCTGTCCATTTATCTCGCTCTCTATAAACCTCAGCCTCGAAAGGTACAGGGATATCGCCTTTGCGGTCTCCTCCCTGCTGGACAGAGACATGATGATGAGGAGATCTTCAACACTGAGACCATCCAGAATTTGAGCGATCCTGCTCAACTTTGCTGACCTGATCCTGGTCAGGGATCTCATGGCCTCAGAGATGCTTATGAAACGTTTGAACAGCTTCTGTTCCAGGTGGTCCGAGAGGTGGAAGGCATGAAGTATCTCCTCCCTTTCCTTTGGCTTCCTTACAAGCATCATAGTATTGAGATAGATATCGGCTACATCAGGTTCCCCATCCAGGAACAGGTACTGGAACCATGAGTAGATCTTCTCTACCTGGCGGAAGGTCTCCTGAAATTTCCTGTCGAAGACAAACGATGGATGTATGGCCTTGAGTATTCCAAGCTCCTCCATCCTCGCAAAAGATCTTTCCGGGTGATTATCCTTCAAGATCGCCCTGATCTCTCCAAGCACCCTCTGACCCTGGGTCCTTGTGAGATATCCCTTGGCTACAGCCCCTTTTAAAAGGTATTCGGTGTGCTTGCCAATGGTGAAGCCGAATCTCTGCTCGAAGCGTACTGCCCGTATCATTCTTGTGGGATCATCCACAAAGCTCAGATTATGCAGTATCCGGATCGTCCTGTCCTTTATATCCCTGAGCCCGCCGAAGTAATCGACAACCTGACCGAAAGAATCGTCGTTAAGATTAATTGCCAGCGCGTTTATGGAAAAATCGCGCCTGTAAAGGTCCAGCTTGATGGAACCTCTCTCAACCATGGGATGAGCGCCTGGAGCCTCATAGTACTCGGTTCTTGCTGATGCGACATCAAGCTTCAGACCATCAGGAAGGACAATAACAGCTGTCTTGAACTTCCTGTGAGGCCTTATCCGTGCGTTAAGTTTTTTTGCCAGCCCTTTGCCAAAATCAATTCCATCTCCCTCGACCACGAGGTCAATATCCAGGTTTTTGTTTCTCAGGATAACGTCCCTTGCAAGGCCCCCTACCAGATAAACCCGCAAACCAACGGAGTCGGCAACCTTCCCGACTGTGTGGAGGATCTGAAGCGTACCCTTTTCAAGGGCTTCACCCATGAGTTCTTTGAGGTTCCTCCTCCTTGGCCGCCTGTCATCATCAGTCCCGCGGCCTTCTGCGTGAGGCCTTGCGGTTATCAGATCCTCATGCATGACCTCCAGCAGATCTGTCCGTGTTATTACACCGATGATCTTTCTGCCATCCATAACGGGCAGCATGCGCTGCCTCTTCTCGATAATGTATTCCCTGACAAGATCCATGGAGGAATCACCCTCTGCAGTCTGGTATTCGGTCAGCATGTACTCACTGAGTGGAGAATCTGAAAGGCCGTGAAGTATGGCCCTTTCCACAACGCCACGGGTGATTATGCCCTTAAGCTTTTTCCCCTTTTCTACCACCAGCAGTGAATTGATATTGTATCTAGACATAACCTCGGCAGCCGTTGAGATGGATTCATTTGTTCCTATCTCGATAGCAGGGGATGACATTATCGACATAGCGTTTTTCCTGTATCCCACCATCTCATCCAGTATTTTGAGGAGGTTTTCCCTGACCTGGACCAGGGTAAGCTCTCTGATGGATGCGGACGCCGCTGTCGAGTGACCACCTCCTCCGAATTCCTCGCAGATCTTGGCAACGTTCACTTCGGGGAGCCTGCTTCTTGCAACGAGGATCACACGGTCTTCCATGCGAACGAGAGTGATCAGAACTTTAAGGTTTTCCATATCCACCATTTTGTGGACCAGGAGCGCCAGATCCCCGATGTACGCATCGGTGGAGGAAGTTGCCAGGCTAATAGGCAGACCGTGTATGTCGAGGATCTCGATGGATTGCAGCAGATCGTTAAGGAGACTGATCTGCTCTGCATCCAGGTCGCGCCCTATGAACGCCGGGATAACCTCCAGATGGGCACCCTTTTCCTTCAGGAACGCGACTGCATTCAGATCTCGCGGTGTTGTTGAAGCAAAAGTTAAGGATCCCGTATCCTCATAGATTCCCAGGGCAAATACAGTGGCCTCCTCTGGAGAGATCTTAAACCTTCTTCTGCGCAGGATCTCAACCAGGATGGTGGTTGTTGCCCCAACATCCTCAACTACCTCCAGATCACCACTGTAATCCTGATCTGTTCTTGGATGATGATCGTATATGT
>JBGMRC010000122.1:0-4470 GCA_048061075.1 bacterium
TTGAAGACATATGACGTCGTCTGGTAGATGGGCACGGCCCGAGCCAGAGTTGTGGGATCAGGTTCCTGGCCGCCATGCAGAACGATAGTGTCTGTGCGGTACTTGGTTTCAGACATGGTTCTCCTCCTTTGATGATCCGACCACCCGCTGAAAATATCGGGTGAGGGTGGCCCCAAGGCAAAAAGGGGTCGCAATTGATCTTCGAATATTATTCTGTGGAGTTGTACAATGGTGCTCTAAGTTCCGTTAAGCGGTACTTAGAGCCTTCGCATGGCGCATGGGTACATGAGCATATGCAGTACAGGGGAGCCCCTGGTCAGTGCGGAATGGCTGGCGGAATGCTCGCCTATGGCTGATTTTTCTTCTTTTCTTGTTTTCACGCTTTGATCGCCTTGATCTTTAATAAGCCTATTCAGTTTTTGAATTTGAGAGGAAAGTGAAAATGACACTTTTCGCTTTCCGATCCTATCAATAATTAAACATTAAATGGGTGTTTAATACAATTATACTATGTAGTCAAGTAGGTTATTTACATGGAATTATCAAAATTATACACAACAAAGAGGGAAATATATGGCCGGACCGAACGGAAACTATGTATTATAGGTGTTTTTAGGCTGTTCAGCCCCCCTACGGCACGGCCTCTATCCATTTGACAATGTCAGAGGTAAGGCTCTCTTCGACGATGATGTTCCAGCCAGCCAGCCGGACATTGTCGACCGTTCTCCTGTTTATGTTTGCGCCAATAACGCGGACTGTAAACACATTGAAAAAATCGAAAATAGTTCCCAGAATCAGGGACTCAGGCCGGATGTGTTCTATTAAAAAGAGACGGCCGCCAGGTTTGCAGACTCTTCTGAGTTCCGCGAGTCCCAACAACGGATCAGGGACCGAGCAGAAGACAAAGGTGGCGAATACAGTATCAAAGGAACCATCAGGGAAGGCAAGTTCCTGGACGTTCATCTCCAGCAGTCGAACTTTTGTTCCAAGTTTTCCCTCCCTTATGCGTGCCCTGGCCAGCATTCGGGGGCTCAGATCAATGGCGGTGATCTCCGCTGCTGGAGGATAGTTGGGAAAATTTTGGCCAGTGCCTACGCCCACCTCAAGAATTGCGTCTCCACTGATACTTTTAGAAAGCCTTTTTCTCCATGAGGCGAATCGAAACTTCTCCATCGGATACTCGATCAGGTCGTAGATCAGGGCAATTCTATCGTAACGCTTCCTGGTTTTCCTAACCTGCGAGTAGTCCGATCGCATAATGCAACTCTCCTGTTGAACGGTTTTCACCTATAATACCAGCCTGATAAATTACAGTTGTCCCTGGCCAATAGAATCTTGTACCAGTTAACAGGTATTGTATAATGCCTGAGATATTTTATGGAGCGGAAATGAGAAACGATAAAATTGCTGACGAAAAGATGGCTCGATTGAGGGAGATACTCAGAAAACTCACTTCTGTGGTGGTTGCCTACTCAGGAGGAGTAGACAGTACCTTCCTGATGTGGGTGGCTGCAGATGAACTTGGCAACAGTGCGCTCGCAGTCACGGCCCGGTCAGAAACATATCCCGAATGGGAAAGCAGAGAAGCTGCCTCTATAGCAGAGCGTTTTGAGTTTCGCAGCCGCATTGTAGAGACCTCTGAACTCGCTATTCCCAACTTCCGCAATAACCCCCCGGAGCGATGTTATTATTGCAAATCGGAACTCTTTGAAACATTGCTCCGGATCGCGGCCGAAGAGGGTTTAAAGCACGTTGCAGTTGGCGCCACTGCCAGCGATCGCAGTGATTACCGCCCCGGACATAAAGCAGCTGAGGAGCTGGGTGTAGTCTCACCGCTGATAGATGCAGAGTTGACAAAGGATGAGATACGGGGTCTTTCAAGGAAAGTTGGACTTCCTACCTGGAATAAGCCGGAGTTCGCCTGTCTGGCGAGCCGCTTCCCTTACTATGAGGAGATCACGGAAGTCAAGCTTATGCGTGTTGCCCATGCGGAAGATTTTCTGCGATCCCTTGGGATCCGCCAGTTTCGTGTTCGCCACCATGGCAATATGGCGCGCATAGAGGTGGACCCTGAGATTATCGAGACGATCATGACCGTAGAGCGTGAAAAAATTGCCCGGCACTTCAGAAGCCTGGGATTTGATCACGTTGCCATAGATCTTGAGGGTTACCGTCAGGGGAGTTTAAACGTATCGTTAAAAGAAAGTCCTGATGGGAAAATATAGCCAGTCACAGTGCATATTCAGAAATAGTCATCTCAACTAATATCTTCAGATCATCCTGGCAGAGGATGAACCAATTGAGTTGCGGTTGGAGAGTTTTAAAAGGGAATTGAGGAAATAATGAAAGTCCGGGAAAGTGGTATGCCTGATGAAGGATATTGGGAGGGATTTTTCGATGTGGACGAGATCCTTAAAACCCTTCAGCTGACGGCAAATACAGGTGACGTAGTTGACTTCGGCTGCGGCTACGGGACTTTTACCATTCCTGCAGCCCGGATAGTTTCCGGAACTGTGCATGCTATTGATATCGAAAAGGAAATGGTAGAAAGAACCCTGCGGAGGGCCGGGAAAGAGGGTTTATTCAATCTTAAAGCGGTCGTGCGTGATTTTGTGGCTGAAGGGACTGGATTGCCTGAAAAGAGCGCTGATTATGTGATGTTGTTCAATATCCTTCACGCGGAGCTTCCGGAAGTTATGCTTGCGGATTCCTACCGCATCCTGGTTAAGGGAGGAAAACTTACGGTAATCCACTGGAATTACGATCCTGACACACCCCGCGGACCTCCTATGGAGATCCGGCCCAGACCGGAACAGATCATCGCATGGACTGAAAGTGCCGGGTTTGAACTTCTCCCTCCGGGTATTATCAATTTGCCACCCTATCACTATGGGTTGATTTTTGCCCGTCCTTAGTTCTTTCCTGATCAACTTCAAAAGTATTCACACTGAACCGGCGGTGTCAGTCCCGGATCGTTTTCTCTTATTCATATATTCGCCAACAAAGAAGACCACGATCGTTACTCCATAGATAATAACGATCTTGAGCACTTTATCCTGGACGGCCATGGAAAGCAGGAAGCCAAGCAGCAACCCGATGAAGAGATGTGTTTTTTTGGATGGCCGTTTTTTTTTCGGAAACCAGTTAACTCGTTTCATAGCCCATAATATTTCCGGATCACGGTTTACGGAGCATTCAGTTTCTTTTGAACAGAATGCTCTCTATATCTTCTAGATGCTCGCGCATTACCCTTTCTGCGTACTCACAGTCCTCTGATATTATGGCGTCTAATATCTCTCTGTGGCGCGCCAGGGATTTTTTGGGCCTCCCATCGATTTGAAGTGACCTGTCACGACTTTGTGTGAGGCAATCCATAACGCTGTCCATTATACGCGCAAGGATGGTGTTCCTGGTGATTTCCACCAGTTTTTCGTGGAAAGACTTGTCGAAATCCATTCCAGCATTGCCCTGGGCGACCTGTTCCTTCTGGACTTCCAGGATCTCTTCAAGCTTATTAATATCTTCTGGAGTAGCTCTTTGGGCGGCAAGGAACACTAACTGAGGCTCAATTAACCTGCGCATCTCGAAAAGCTCCATCTGGCTGTCCTTTTCGGTGAATATGATCTTTACCAGAGGATCGATGAGCGCTTCGATGGGTTGAGGTGCGACGTACGTCCCGTTTCCATGCCTGCTCTCCAGAATTCCCTGGCTATCCAGGGCTCGGAGGGCCTCACGAACGGAAGATCTGCTCACCTTGAACGCCTCTGAAAGCTCCCGTTCAGAAGGAAGCTGATCTCCTGATTTGAGTATTCCCTGCTCGATCATGTCGATAACTTTGATTACTATCTCTTCATATACTCTCGTTTTCCTGATCGGCTCGAACATGAACCTTTCTCCTAATGAAAATACTTAATTTAATCCTTCTTTAGAAAAAACCGCTGTCTCCTATTAAAGAACAGCGGTACTGTGATTACCCTGCGGTGTAATTCCCCATTCGCACTCCCCTATGCACGCAAACAAAAATAAAGGAGATTCGCTACCCTGTCAAGAAAAATCTCTTTTTTATCAAGTGGTTACAGAATTGTAACATAGGCCTGTCTGAGAGAAACAAAGCGAAGCGCCCTTGAGCCTTCTCCTGAAAAAAGTAAATTATCCAATCGCTAAAAATTGCTCTTTATCCATTCTTGAGTTTTGAGTTGACTGCGTCCACCCTTTCGTAGATCCTGTGCTGAACGATCACCACTCCCTCGAATTCCTTGTCTTTTTTCGGGCAGGTGAATACCGTATCAACTCTTGTAATGACCTCATCGACTTCCTTTTCAGGAGTCAGAAATGCCTGCACCGCTTTTTTGATATATTCAAGGCCGTATTCATGGCTTTTTTTGCAGACTGGACACTTCTCGATCTTGATCTGACCATCGTCAAAACTCATGCTGTCTCCTTGTTGTTAGGGTCGTAAAAAGTCCATTC
>JBGMRC010000123.1:0-4462 GCA_048061075.1 bacterium
TTTCCGCCATAACAGCCGCCTCGACAGGGTCGGGTTCATTAACCAGCCTCGCCTGTCTCACGGTAGCTACATGGTCAACATTTACTCCCAGTCTGGTCATAACCGCTCCCTTTCATTTAGTATGGGTCGCAAAAAGTCCATTCGTGGCTTTTTACTGAAACCCGGCATAACCAAGTGCAAATCAGGCCGGGGTTTTGGTGAATCACGAAGCGAAGCTCAAAGGGGGTTGCGCAGCCGAGTGATTACACCAAAAACCCTGCCATATGAAAAAAATCTCACTAACTAATTTGGAGATGAACCACTAAAATCAGCTTCATATGATATCTTCAGGATATCTGCTGCCCAGTCCTTCAGCCAGTTTTACACCCAGTTGGTCCGATACACTTTTTACGATCTCCTCCGACTTACAGGAAACCGTCAGCCTCAGAACAGGCTCTGTCCCGGAGTACCTGATGCTGAGCAGGCGGTCTTTACCCATAGTATTTCGGGCCGACTCAAGCAGCTCGGGCAGCCAGTCCAGGTCCTCCAGCGGGACCTTCTCCCTGACTCGAAGGTTCATTAAAACCTGGGGATATCTGATCCATCCCTCCTTTAAATCGCCCATGGCGGATCCTGTTTCCACCATGCATTTCACAACCTGAAGAGCGGTAATTATCCCGTCGCCTGTTGTGCTGTGATCCAGAAAAATAAGATGCCCTGACGGCTCACCACCCATAACCGAGCCTGACTTCAGCATCTCCTCCAGAACATATCTGTCCCCCACAGCTGAACGTTTGAGGTTTACCCCCATTTCCCTCAGCGCCGCTTCAAGCCCCATATTGGTCATTTCGGTCCCTACAATCGTATTTTCAGGCAATTCTCCGTTCTGAAGCGCATAACCGGCGCAGATATATAGAACATCATCACCGTCTACGATGTTTCCATCAGAGTCGCAGAAGATAGCCCTGTCACCATCGCCGTCCAGGGCAAGACCCATATCGGCCCCCTCTTCGAGGACTTTTTCCACCATATACTCCGGATTTGTGGAACCGCATCCATCATTTATGTTAAGTCCGTCCGGAGATGCGCCAATGGTGATGACTTTCGCGCCAAGCTCTTCGAAGATAGTGGGAGCTACAACATAGGCTGCCCCATTTGCGCAATCTACAACCATTTTGAGTCCATCAAAGGTCATGCCTTTGGGGATAGTATTTTTTGCGTACTCTATGTATCTTCCCTCGGCGTCGTCCATTCTGTATGCTCTTCCGACTCCTGTATGAGTCGGTCGATCCAGGTGTTCATCATCCGCAAGCATCTCCAGTTGAGCCTCACGCTCATCCGGGAGTTTTCTTCCATCGGAACCAAAGAACTTTATACCGTTATCCTGGTACGGATTATGGGAGGCGGAGATCACTATTCCTGCATCGGCTCGCATTGTCCTTGTAATGAACGCGATAGCCGGTGTCGGCATGGGACCCACGAGGTATACGTCTGTTCCCATGGCACAGATACCGGACATCAGCGCTGATTCCAGAATGTAACCCGACAATCTTGTATCCTTGCCTATGACGATCCTGGACCTGTCGCTATGGTTCCTGAACATCGCCCCGGCGGCCATTCCCAGTTTCAGCGCAACCTCAGATGTTATGGGATGCCTGTTCGCCTCGCCCCGGATCCCGTCAGTACCAAATATCTTTTTTAATGTATATGTTTCAGTCATTTACATAGTTTTCCTAATGTCTTACGTTATATACGATGTCTCCAATATTCTATTGAGGTTTCTTTCCTTCCTGGTTTGCGCCCTCGGGCACAATACTGACTGTAACCTTCACACTTGACGAATCTACGTTCCTGACCCTGGTGTCAGGAAGTACGAGCCCCACTTCTCTCTCAATTGTTTCGTTGGCTCCCTCGATATCTACAGGTGCCGTCTGGATCATCGTGATCCCCGCAAGGCTGGACCGGGGTCCCGCAAGTTCCACGAAAAGAGGGTCTACCGCCACTGCGCTGACTTTAAAGCCTTTCGATGGAACTCCCTCCAAAACAGGCTCTACTGGAAATCTCTCCTGACCGGCCTTTTCCAGGACAATTGTAATTGAGGAAGGGCTGATCCTGGTCACTTTGGTCATCTCCGGTGCCCTAATGGAACCGGGGTATAGTTCAAATGTTGTTATACCCTCAAGGGCTCCATCAAGATCCAGCGGCAGTGTTATACCCATTTGCGAGATCCTGGATACAATTCTTCTGGGGCCTGAAAAGCGTACATTTACCAATTCGGCCGGGTGTTCCACCATCTCCAGTTCCGATGACAGATTCTGGACCTCAACAGGGATGGACAGGCTCATCTCCATCTGCCTTCCTCCGGACCCCCTGGAGATAACGGACCACAGGAAGACCGCAAGCAGAAGCGAAAATATCTTAATGCCTAAATTCTTTTGAAGAACGTCCAGCAAAGCGTAACCTCTCAAACAGATTTTTCGGAGTCTGACCGTCTTCACCGGCCAGCAGTTTTTCAAGCAGGCGTTTGAGCTCATCAGGCTCCAGCCGCGAGTAGATCTTGCCCTCGCAGGTCAGTGATATTTTTCCTGTTTCTTCGGAGACAACTATGACCACGGCATCGGTTTCCTCAGTCAGACCCAGTGCCGCCCTGTGACGGGTCCCGAGGATCTTTTCAAGGCGGGGATTCAGCGTAAGTGGAAAAAACACCTGGGCTGCCGCTATCTTTCCACCACTTATCACGATGGCACCGTCGTGTATCGGGGAAAAGGGCATGAAGATCGACATCAGAAGGTCTTTGCTGACCGCGGCATCAATTCTTGTACCCTTCTGGATGTAGTTCTTCAGACCTGTTGACCTCTCCAGCGCCATGAGGGCTCCTATCCGACGGTTGGAAAGGGACCCTGTGGCCCTTACGATCTCGTCAAGAACCCGCCTTTGCTCGCCAGGATTTGATCCTGTAAGAGGATTTGTGCCCACCAGGGCAAGGGCATGTCTGATCTCATTCTGGAAAAGGATCACTATTACCAGGACGATAGATCCCAGGAAGTTTTCAAGGATCCAGACAAGGGTGCTCATCTCCGCGCCCTGCGCTAGCAGGTACCCGGCGCCCAGCACGATAAGTCCGAATACCATCTGCAGGGCCCTCGTGCCTCGGATCAGGAGCAAGGTCCAGTACAGGATGACCGCGACGGCAAGAATGTCCAACACGTCCTTCCACCTGAAATCCGAGAAGAAACTCTGCAAAGCTGTGATCACGCTTTCCATTCAGCAACCCGTTTAGCGATCCTGACTGTTTTTAAGGTTTCAGCCACATCGTGAACCCGAACCATATCCGCCCCGCACATGACTGAAGCCACAGCCGCAGCGAGTGATCCTTCCAGCCTCTCATGGACATCCAGGCCCAGGATATTGCCAATGAACGATTTTCTTGAAGCTCCTACCATTACCGCTGTCCCCAGTGATCTGAGCTCCCCTACCCTGCCGATCAGTTCTATATTCTGCTCCGTTGTCTTGCCGAAACCGATCCCGGGGTCCACACAGATCCTTTCCTTTATGATCCCCGATCCTGTCGCCCTGTTCACGGCCTGATCCAGGCAGTTGTAGACTTCACCCATCAGATCTTCGTACTCAATTTGCTCCTGCATTGTTTCCGGGCTGCCCCGAGTATGCACCAGAAACACCGAAGCCCCGCTATCTGCCGCAACTTGCGGCATCTCCGGATCGAAGGTCATTCCGCTGATGTCGTTAACTATTGTCGCTCCCGCATCCAGGGCCGCCATCGCTACATCGGCCTTTGTGGTATCTACAGATATGAACTGCACCCCGGCTTTGGCAAGGTCCTGGATCACAGGAATGACCCTGGAAGCCTCCTGCTCGGCTGGTATACCTCTTGACCCGGGCCTTGTTGATTCTCCGCCGACATCAATGATGTCAGCCCCTTCGGAGAGCATATCCATCCCTCTTTGAACCGCAGTTTCCTTTTCAAGGAAACTGCCTCCATCGAAAAATGAATCCTCCGTTACGTTCAGCACACCTACGATCAGGATATCGTTGTCTGCAAGCAAATCCCTGTCGCCGACTACGAACGAACGTTCCTGTGAGTTTTCCCTCAGGAGTATTTCAAGGGAATTACCGATCTCATCAAGTCCGAAGGGCTGGATGTCCAGTTTTTCCCTCAGCCTGGAAAACTGATTTGCGGTCCCCATCAGAATGACAGGCGTTACGCCCACCGACAGACCTGCCGCATGCCTGCTGAGAGCAGCCTCACCTCCGAGTGAGAGCATGTCCTGTTTGAGTATCAGGGCGGCACGGAGATCGACATCGTCAAGACGGATCAGTAAATGACAGGATTTACCCTCCATGATGTCGATCCCTCCAGGATCGACATCCATACGAGCCATCTCATTTCGGATGGCCGTCGGTGTCAGTTTAAGGATCCGAGGCCGTGGGACCGTTTTGTTGTTCCGGCTGAGAGTCGCCTTCT
>JBGMRC010000124.1:0-4460 GCA_048061075.1 bacterium
TTTCTCCTGGCAACCGGTGCGGGAGCGGTGCTATGGGTGGGATTCCGGGGGCTCGGCAGTTATTACCTTGGCCAGCATTTTCACACACACATCATTGCGCAGATTTTCGAGTCTATTGCGCCTTACACCTGGATCGCTACAGGACTTTTAATCCTCGCGTTAGGCATCTATCTGTTCGCGCGGCCTTCCAAAACGGCGCGACACTCCTCAAGATCCTGATCGTCCTCGGGATCGCGGTCGCCGGAATCTGGGCCGGTGATCTGGCAGGCTTCGAGCCGCAGCCCACGACGGCCTCCGGGCCCACAGCCAGTCTGCTGGGGTTCGCCATCGCCTACCAGTTGATCTCCTTCGCCTACTACGGCTGGGAAGACGCAGCGAAGCTGGCCGAAGAGGTGAAGAACCCGGGACGGGCGCTGCCGAAGATCCTCGTCGGTGGATCACTGGCCGTACTGGTGCTGTACCTGCTGATGAACGTCGCCTTCCTGTCCGCGCTCACCCCGGCGGAGATGGCCGGATCCGAGCTGGTTGCCGCCGACGTGATCGCGAAAGTATTCGGTGGCGCAGCCGGGACAGTGGTGGTCGTAGCAAGCCTTATCATCCTGATCGGCAGCCTGAACGTGAATTTCCTCGGCCTGCCGCGCGTCGCGTTCGGGCTCGCCCGGGACCGGCTCGGTCCTCGCGCGTTCGAGACGGTCGACGAACGCGGCACTCCCCGCAAGGCTCTCTACTTCATAACAGCGTGGATTGCGTTGCTCGCGCTCACCGGCTCGTTCAGACTCCTCGTTCAGTTCATGATGACCGTAGCAATCACGGTCGGCTCGATGGTGTTGCTGGGCTACTTCAAGCTCCGCTTTTCACAACCGGATCTGGAGCGCCCCTTCCGAATGCCGGGCCATCCGTGGCTTCCGGCTATCACCATTGCGCTCTACATCGCCATTCTGGTGATCATAGTGGGCACGCAGCCAAAGATGGGGCTCGGCGCAGGCCTGATGCTCGCCGCACTCACAGTCGCCGGCTGGATCACCGTGAGACGTTCCACTTAGTGTACTCCTGCGACTATTTTTATTTCAGAAGTTTTCTTTGTTCCGATGCAGCTTTGTCGTCCAGAACGATTACTCCTGTGGCTTCAACCCTGTTCTCGTCCAGGTCGGTCCCGATCAGAACGACCCTGTGTTCCCCCAGGGACAGGGTTTTGGTGTCTACCTGAAAAACACGTCCCTTTCCAATCCGCTTTCCATCGATCTCCCACTGGAGCGACTCCTCAGAGAGGAAGCCATCCTCTGGGTCATATCCTTGTCCGACCAGGATCAATGCGTTCCCCATGCGAACAGTGGCCGACTCACCCGTTGCTGAAGAAATCGGCTTGAGTATCTGGACCGTTGGCATCTTTCCAGATACTAAAAGCGTGTTTACTTCTGTTGTCACTGTATTGAGCCCATCGGTCGCAATGAGCCGAATAAGCCCTGTCTGACCACGACTTCCTGGAATTTGCGATGGGTCAAGGGCAAATTCCTGGCCTGTTAAATTGACCGCAAGCGGCACAAAGGTCTTTCCTCCGTCCGGGCTATATTGCAGGGAAAAGCGAAGATCATCACCATCTTTATCCGCTGCTCCCCACTGAATCAGCTTTTGGTCTTTTAATGTTTCACCCTGCCTGGGAGAGAGAAGCTGGATTTCCGGCGAATTGGGAGACCGAACCTGTCGGGTAATCTCCTTCCCCTCAGATAGGAGAACAACCTGATGGACGTTCTCGACCTTAGGTACAAGCAAGGTAAACGGCGCCACATTAGCCTTTATTTCTGAGTCCGAGGTATCAAATGAGACCTCGAAATTTTGGCCAAAGAGCAGTTTTCCCTCAGCGTCTAGAAGTTCGATTCGCCGCGTGCCTTTTAGATTCTCAGGCGTGAACGCAACCGGACCTTTTAACTCATAAATGTGAGTAAAAAAGCCTGGGCCGGGGCATCCTGGGCAGCAGTCAATCACTTCACACCCCGGACGAACAAACTGGCCTGGAATCAAAAGAAACTCCCGGATCTCGAGGGGTTCGAAGATTGGGGCCTGACAATTTGAGTTTTGAACTAATGAATGCCCAGCGATAAAGTCATAAGTAACTGGATCAATCCAGGCTGACGTGGTGAGTTGCCCGGCGTACATGAAGTCTTTCAAACTACGACACTTGGTTCCTTGAACACCTGTTGGATCGCAATCATCCGTTGCGGTAACTTCAGAGCCTGAGAACCCGCCATCAAAGCCGACTTCGGGATCTAATAGTCGGCTATTGTGAGAAAGTCCCAACAGATGACCAATCTCGTGGGCAAATGTCCGTTGATATCGGTTGGGCGAGTCCTGGGTATTGCCAAAGGCCGCGGTCGAAGCGGCCCACCCGTTTCCGGCAATAGGGTTTCCCGGCAGCCAGCCATAAATGTAATCGGGCGTGGGAGAGAGCAGAACACGGGTCGCATCAAGGTCGTTGAGTAGGGTCCCAATGCTTGCGTCCACATCTGTTGCAAGACTAATAGGGGGTATCGCCGCTGCGTAATAGTTCGGCGGATCCGGGATGGGATAGGTGTGCCAGATATAATCGTCTCCGATCCCTGGAAGCATCCTTGTGTTTGAAGGAAGTCCCATGTTCGCAGGGTCAGATTCAGCAAAGGTATAGTTGATTGGCACATAGGCGATGCTGGGACTCCGGCGACACTCAAAACTGAGGTTGTCAAGCGTCATACTGTTGTTTCCCTCATTGGATTCGTCTATCGTTCCGGCAGGGTCTACGGTTGCAATCAGTTTCACATTCGATGTTGTCGGACCTGAACCGCCTCCCGGAATCTCAAATTCAAAGTTCAGGGTGTGGTTCGTCTCTTCTCTATTGGTAGTAGAGAGTGCCGTAATGGGGCCATTTTCAGAACTAAATGGCGAACCAGTGATGGCCACTCCATTCGCAAAAACTTCAAGCTGGCCATCTACCCCAGCAACCGAACTTGTGCCGGAAACGTCGATATTCATACGGACAGTCGTCCGCCGTCCCCGCACCAAAGTGAGACTATTGTCCGCATTTGTGGGATTGTCTAAATATTGGATTGACTGGTTAACCTCCAAATTTTCAACGCTGAGGTCACGGGAACACCCAGACGCTATAAGCAGGACACTACCCAGTATAAAAACAGACCTAACCAATACCATTGCCTTCATCGCCATGTCTCCTTTTGTTTAGTTAGCGCAACACCCGAACTTTCTCATCATTATCTCCCTTAATGTACAGCAAGGTTAATGCGGGCAGCAGGTATCCCCAGGATCCCAGCCACCTATGAGAAGCGGTTGCTTTTTCTTCTTGTTGAGAATAAAACGCTCTGCTTCCGATGCCACCTCTGTGGCGAATCGAAGCGTTTTCTGCGACACTCAAATGGTCAAGGTAAGTTCGTATGACCAACCTAAGCATAGTACAAATTTTAGTTTTTGCTACACGACGTGAAAAATTTTTTGAGGAGGATAGGTAAGAGAGAAAGCCCGGAAGAAAGCCCGGACAGCCATATTTAGTCCCTACGAAATCTCCCAAATTCTTTCACTGTTCCAAGATGCGTTCGCTTCTTCTATTCTGCGTTCTTCGGCAGCCAATTGGTGAGTGACGAGTAGAGGCTCTCTGGTTCTACCGGCTTGGCAACGAAATCGTTCATTCCAGCCTCCAGGCAGGCGCGGCGATCTTCCGCGAAAACGTTGGCGGTGATTACCAGGATCGAGAGGTCCCTGTTACTGACCATGGATCCTGTCATCGAACGAATCAATCGCGTTGCCTCCAGACCATCCATCTCCGGCATCTGAACGTCCATCAGAACCAGGTCATAACCGGTGGCTTGGGGGGTTTATCCGGTAACACTTCATCCACCAGCAAGGCAGCACTCTCGGCCATGCGGCGTGCGCCGCAGCTGGGACAAAAACCTCGCCGCTTACAACTGAACGCAACCAGGTGCTCTGCATGACACGTCTCGCACTGCACGCGAAGAAATCCATGCTCAAGACGGCCACATTTTAAATACTCCTCGAACTCCTGACGAACGTAGTCCAGCAGTACTCTGCCCTCAGACGCCCACTGCGCCTCGAAGTCGGGATAGTATTTTTTGACAAGCCAATAGAGAAGCGTTTGCTCCGGGCGATGACGCTCAAAACGAACCGCCCCCTTGCCCTCGCCGGCATCCTTGCCAGCCAACAGCTGCAACATAATCGCATCCTTGCGATGGGGTGTTTAGCCGAGGTTATCAGACGCCAGCCGGAAACTGTATAAATGATGGCCTATGAGCAATAGGCTGCGAACCGGTTTTCCTGCAGGAGGTGAAGCGGAACCCTGCCACCGCACCATGCCGACGTATCACACCCGCGAGCAAAATCAGCCTGGAATAGGGGGCGGGTCAAGGTGGAGCGCCCTACCGGACGAACGACCTTGACCCGCCCCCTGCGCCGCGGTCCTG
>JBGMRC010000125.1:0-4419 GCA_048061075.1 bacterium
CCACCTTGCCGGCAGAATCCACCAGCTTCTGCTTGCCGGTGAAGAAAGGATGGCAATTGGAGCAGATATCGATAGTCCTGCTATCGATTGTGGATTTCGTCTCATAGACGGCACCACAAGCGCAGGTAAAGGTTGTCTCTTTGTAACCAGGATGAATGTCTTTTTTCATTTGGCAACGCCTCCAATCAGTGCATTTGTCCAAGCTGAAACGAAAGGCTGTTTGTATCATAATTGTGATTCAATAACAATACCTTGAGCGATGCGGAATTGGAAATTCGAAACTGGATGATAGATTTATGTATGCGGCTGAGCCAATTTCAAATATCTGTTATTATGACTCATCCTTACGGATCCTGGAAAAAGTGTGCCGAGAAGATGTTCAGATACGAGGCCCGAAAGAGGAGCCAGCCGGCCTGTCCCGCCATAGCCCTAAGAGCGACGGCGGAAGACGTATATATAATACGTCGAGGATTGGCGACGACGGAGAACGAAGTAGGTGACCTCTTATCGGCGCACAGAATTATTTATCCATCATTTCAAAGAACTCTTTGTTTGCTTTCGTCCCCTGTATCTTGTCCAGCAGAAACTCCATGCTGTCTATGGTGTTCATGGGAGCCAGCACCTTGTGAAGCACCCATATCCTGTTCAGCTCATCCGCAGGAACGATCAGCTCTTCCTTTCGGGTGCCGGACTTGCTTATATCGATGGCGGGGTAAACCCTCTTTTCCACGAGCCTCCTGTCGAGATGAAGCTCCATATTACCAGTGCCCTTGAACTCTTCGTATATGACCTCGTCCATCCTGCTGCCGGTGTCGATAAGGGCAGTGGCAATAATGGTCAGGCTTCCCCCTTCCTCAATATTCCTGGCGGCTCCGAAGAACCTTTTTGGACGATGGAGAGCATTGGAATCCACACCTCCTGAAAGCACCTTTCCCGATGGCGGAGAGACCGTATTGTAGGCCCTTGCCAGCCTTGTAATGCTGTCTAAAAGGATAACCACGTCCTTTTTATGTTCCACCAGCCTCTTGGCTTTTTCTATTACCATCTCTGCAACCTGAACGTGGCGTGTAGCGGGTTCGTCGAAGGTAGAGGAGATCACTTCTCCCTCGACCGATCGCTGCATGTCTGTCACTTCCTCAGGCCTCTCGTCGATGAGGAGAACTATAATGTATATCTCAGGGTGGTTTTGGCTGATGCTGTTGGCAATGCTCTGCAGCAGCATTGTCTTTCCTGTCCTGGGCGGCGCGACTATAAGAGCTCTCTGTCCCTTGCCGATGGGCGTTACGAGATTCATTACTCTGATAGAGTAATTCTTGGAGTCTTCGGTCTCCAGTTCGATCCTCTCGTCAGGGTAAAGGGGTGTCAGGTTATCGAATAGTATCTTGTCCTGGGCTTTCTCAGGCGATTCGAAGTTAAGGCTCTCCACTTTCAGCAGCGCGAAGTAGCGCTCTCCTTCCTTGGGAGGACGAATCTCTCCGGTTACCGTATCTCCGGTGCGCATGGTGAACCGGCGTATTTGTGAAGGTGAAACGTAGATATCATCCGGCCCGGGAAGATAGTTGGAATCGGGAGAGCGAAGAAAACCGAAGCCGTCTGGTAGGATCTCCAGAACTCCGCTTCCATAAATGGATTTATTCTGTTCCGCCTGCGCCTGAAGCATTGAGAAAATCAGATCCTGTTTGCGGAGGTTTCCAACGCCTTCGATCTTGAATTCCTTCGCCATTTTGGTGAGTTCACTGATCGATTTTTCTTTTAGTTCGGTTAGGTCCATAGCGAGTTTGTCTCCTTGCTCTGGTCGTTACACCAGCGAGCATTACTTAGAAGAAAAAGCTCAGCCTGAATAACAGGCTTTGGCTGCAAGCATGTTTCACGGGTGTATTGGATTTAGAATGGTTAATCGACTATCTAATAACAGTTATCCACTATTGGGGTTATTCGATTAAGGTCAAATCAGGAAATCACGCAGGCTCCCTCATGCGCGGTTCTAATCGAATGGTGAACAAAACTTATAACTCGAAGGGCCTGTTGTCAAGACCTTTCGTAACACTCCTGTAGAACGGATCAGGTTCAGCAATGGGTAATATTTTCAGGATTTTCTCCCTCGCCGCCATATGGATCACTCAGTGCAGCAGGTGTTCGGGCCCCTTCTTCGTGCCTCGCTGAGCGCTTTTTCAACCCTTCCTATCAGCTCCTTCTCATCCTCTCCCGGGTTGTATGTAGACACTCCGATACATAACGAAATGGCCGGGTCGCCGATAGTCTCCAGTTCATTCATTCCCTCGAGTATCTTTTCGGCGCACTCCCTGGCAGCTTTCGGATCATAGCCTATCAGCGCTATATGCCATTTGGAACCCTCGCGGCACGGTATGTCCAGCTCACCAACAGCGCCTTTTATAATGGTTGAGACACCAAGAAGCAGTTCATCACCCTCAACGTGGCCGTGCATGCTATTGTACTCCTTGAATTTGTTCAGGCGTATCTTAACCAGGGAGAGATCCGATCCCATCTTGTCGGCTCTCACGACTTCCTTGTGCAGCTCTTCATGCCAGTATGTATAGCTGTAAAGATTTGTAAGGTTGTCGTAATTGGAGAGGGTCACTACCTGGTCACCCAGGCTGCCGTGATCTATCACAAGGGTACAGAGGTTGGCGAGATCAGAAAGAACCGACACCTTTGCGGGCACAAAATCATCAGGGTCGCTGCTGGAAGCATAGAATATTCCTACCCTCTTGCCCCTTATTCCCATGGGTAGAGCCAGCATTGACTTATACTGGTGCTCGAAGGTGTATCCTCCCGACAGGTATCTGGTGTCACCGGGCCTGACCAGAATAGGGTCATGGCTGTCAAGAGAATCAGCCACAAGGCCATCCATGGACATATGGTGGAAAGACTTAACAAATTCATGGCTCCATCCCCTTGAGATGGCTACTTTAAACCGGCTCTTTCCCGGCTCCACAAGGATTATGGAACAGGCGAGAAACTTGTATGTGTCCATGATCTTGTGGAGCGCAGTACTGAGAATTTCCTCAGCAGTTAGATTGGTGTTAACATTTTCGAGTATCTTCCTGATCAATTCAACCTCGGCAAGAGAACTCAACTGTAGCCTCCCTTTCACTTAACGTTGTTGATGGGTCGTAAAAAGTCCATCCGTGGCTTTTTACTCCTCGGAAGGTGAAAAGTGTCATTTTCACTTTCCTCACAAATCAACAACTTGCAGTGCAAGTCGTTGATTTGGGCGCCCCTCAATGGGCGCGTTGATGACTTTTTGCAAAGTCATCATTGTTGTATTGCGAATATTTTCAGGGCGACCTGGTCTTCGATGCAGCAGCCGGATGTCTGTCACTGTTTAAATTATATCAAATAAAGTGGGTGATCAACAGAAGCGTACTGCCTGTTGACACCATATAATCTGGTTTCAGGTTACATGTTTCAAGTTTCAAGTGGGAATCATTGCCATTATTTATTACCTGGAACCTGAAACTTGAAACGTGAAACCAGGTTCCTACCTGTCCCTGATAATTTTATCCATTATCTCTTTACACTGAAGCCGGGTGCCATCAACAGAACCGCCGTTATCCACTATGTAATCAGCAACTTTCATTCTGGCTTCATCCGTTACCTGGTGGCCCATCCTTGCGATGGCTTCCTCACGGGTATATCTTCCGGATTTCACAAGCCTTTCCAAGCGTATGTCCGCAGGTGCCGTAACCAGAATGACCCTGTCGTAACGCTCATGCCTTTTCCCCTCTGTCAGCAGAGGTATCTCCACGGCAAAGATCGTATCTGGCTGTTTCGCTGCGGCGTTTTCCATTATACGAGTTTCCTCTTCAATTATGAGGGGATGCAGGATCTCTTCCAGGCGGAGTCTGGTTTGAGGGTCGTCAAAAACAACGGCTGCTATCTTTTTTCTTTCAAGCCTGCCGTCCTCGTTGAAAAACTCCCCTCCAAAGACATCTCTTATCCGGCGGGCCCCCTCTGTACCGGGCTCCACAACCTGCCTGGAGATCATATCGGTATCGATCCCCACGGCACCCATAGAGGACAATAACTCCCTGACAGTGCTTTTTCCTGAACCGATGCCGCCTGTTACAGCCACCTTGACCATGCTAATTTCCCTTCAGGACGCCTAAATCACCGACTTGCACCGCAGGGCGCTGATTTGAGAGGAGTAAAAAGTTATGGATGGACTTTTTACGACCATACCAAAATTTGACAAGAAAATTACCAGTGGTTAGAATGCCGCAACCTTATTAATTAATTGGGCGATGAGCTTCAAATATTAATCGCTGCCAGCCTGGAGGATAAATGAAGCTGACCACGAAGAGTATAGTCCTCGTTGCGTTGACTGTGGCCCTTACTTCAGCCGGTGCGTACATCAAGATCCCTGTGGGCCCTGTACCCATAACACTTCAGACCTTT
>JBGMRC010000126.1:0-4402 GCA_048061075.1 bacterium
CAGGCTCCGGTTGAACCGCAGGGGAGAATTCGGAGTTGACATATCACCTCTCCTTACCCTGGCTGATGGAGGACCGGTCACTGTGGGTCTAAGCTCCTCGAGAGTGGATCCTGCTGATGAACTTCTTTACCACAAGACAACATCGCGTGAGTTTTACGACAGTGAATTCAGGAAGGGAAAGAAAAAGGGTCTCGATGAGACCCTCCTGGTGAACAAGGAGGGCCATATAACGGAAGGCACTTTTACCAGCCTCTTTATTAATTACGGATCCGGCTGGATCACTCCTGCTTTATCATGCGGACTCCTTCCCGGTATCTGGAGAGAGAAATACATGGCAGAAACCGGAGCTTCTGAAGGGTACATTGACCTGGAGGATCTGAAGGCTGCCGAAAGAGTTGTCATTGGCAACTCAGTCCGGGGAGCGATCGAAGTTGATACGGTCCTTAATGAAGATGGGGAAGTAGTTTTCAAACGTACCCGTGGAAGTTGAAAGTTGAAGGTTGAAAGTTGAAAGTTAAGATCTGGACAAAAAAATGTACCACAACCTTACTCTTCCTCTCCCCTGGTGGGAGAGGAAGCCTGCCGTTGTTGAAAACTTTGAACGGCAGGCGAGGAGAGGGGGATATACTACCACCCTCCCCTTGTGTTCCCCTCCCATCAAGGGAGGGGTGAAAGCAGATGCCCTAATTTTCAATTTCCAATCTCGATTTTCAAGTTAACCTTCAACCTTCAACTTTCAACTTTCAACTTTCAACTAAGCCCTATATATCCTTACATCCCCTCGTTCAATCCTCTTGCGCATAAACTCTGTTACTGAACCCTTTATCATGTCTCTCGTGGGCGGGAAAATCAGCGTAAATCCGGTTATGTCCGTCAAAAAACCCGGGGTTATAAGGAACGCTCCGCCAACCAGAAGCATCGCGCCGTTGATCAATTCATCTCCGGGAAGCCTGCCTTCGGACATCTCCCAATGGATATTGGTCATGACCCTTATCCCCTGCTGCCTGGTGTAAAATGCCCCCAGAACACCCGTAAAAATGATAATGAGAAGTGTATTGAACGCGCCGATGACCTGGCCTGCCTTGATTATAAGGTATAGCTCCAGGGCCGGCACCAGAGTGAAAAGAAGAAACAGTCTGAAGAACACTTCATTTGCTCCTTGTTATAGGTTGATGTGAATTAGTCAAACGGTCTTCACCCTGAGTAATAATTATGAATGCGGGTTATGTCAATTGAGATGGAACAAAAACGGCACCCTCACCAACATATGGGGGTGCCGAGGAAAAGGGAATATAAGCTAAGCTTAGTGCTCCAATGATATCTCCTGATAGCCCAGCCAGAAGCCTGCTCCAGAAAGGGAATCTATTTCGGCCTGTATTACCATTACGTGTCCCTCTTCGATCTCTACGAGCTTTTCGTAGAAGGCTTTGGCCGTTTCGCCGGTGACTTTCTTAATCTGCTCGCTGTAGAAGTGTACCGCCTTCTTCTCGAATTCAAGGGCTTCCTCAAGGGCCCTGAGGTCATCAAAGCCCTTCTGCCTCTCTATTGGTTCATCAGGGAAGATCACCTCATCCGGTTCAGCCTCGCCGAACTTTGCCAACGCCTCTTCGTAGGTCAGCCATGGTTCGTCATTGGTCAATGAAGCGTACAGGGTTGTGAAGACTCCCATATGCTCGATCTCGTCCTGGGCGAGCTGATTGAAAACCTCTTTTCCCTTGGGATCCGATGTGCTCTCGGCGGCGATCCTGTAGAACCTGTATCCCTTCTTCTCCGTCTCTATTGCAAGCTGCAGGGCCTCGACTACAACGCTCCGTTTATCTGACATTTTCTCCTCCACGATACCGTGTTCAATCTATGTGATCACAGACTCTTTTTCAGCTCTATGAGAAGCTTCAGGTGCTTTTCCTCCTCCCTGTAGAGCCGATCAAATGCCTCACGACCGTAAGAGTCTAGAGTTACGTCACGAAGGTACTCAAAGTAGGCCATGGCCCTTTTCTCCGCCTCGATGCTTGTGTCAACAGCTCTTCCAATATTGTTGGTGATAGCTGCAAAATCCTGAGCTTCATCAGGGCTGGGGAATACGGGCTGCTCCTCAAACTTCCGGAGGTACTCGGCCATCAACTGCTGGTCTTCCTCGCGGTACCACTCTGGTGTAAAGTTAGGTTGGATCTCCTCTTTGATCACCCGCAAGTGCTCCAGTTCAGCATTGGCAAGAGCGGTAAAAAGCTCTGTTACCCTGAAATCCACAGAAGCGTCCGCCACTCTTGTATAGAAGTGGTAGCCGGCGTTTTCCAGTTCGATCCCGAGGGTCACAGCCTCGTGGGGCCCGTAAACTTTTTTTCTGTCCATCTTCCGCCTCCTATGACCGCATTTTTCAGGTTGAGTCGAGCCGATGTATACTAACAAAACAGTCGGCCAAAAGGAAAGAAAAAGGAGCGATATCCGCCTGCTTTCAGTATAGCATTATGCCGGGGCGCCAGCTGATGGAGCCTCTGTGTGTCCGACAGCTTTTATCTGCCTGTCCAACAGGTCACCCTTGATCCCCACTCGTGTGTAGATGGTCTCTATCTCCTTACCGCTCTGACCGAGTGCAAGATCTACGACCTGCACGATTCCGGAACAGCACGGAACTTCCATGAAAACAGTCTCCACAGACTTAATATCGTTACCGGCGAATATCTGAGTCAGTTTCTGGAGGTAAAATTCCATATCATCCAGCTTCGGACATCCTATGAGCACAACCTTGCCGTCAAGCATTTCCCTGTGAAACTCCGCGTAGGCAAAGGGCGCGCAGTCTGCGGCTATCATCAGGTCGGCACCATCGAAGTACGGAGTAACCGGTGGCGCAAGAGCTATCTGTACCGGCCAGTTCTTCAACGTCGAAGAGATCACCCCGGTCTCCTCTTGACCACTCTCCTTTGCGTGCGCATCCTCTTCGCCAAAAAACTGGGAGATGCTGCTGGGGCATCCATGGTGATCATGCTCCGGCTTTTCTTCGACATTCTCCTTTGCCGGTTCAGTCTCACCAGTAGTCGCGACCAGGTTCTTGAGGCGCTGCTCCACAGCCTCCTCATCGAAGTCTTCAGCATCTCGTTCTATCATTGTTATGGCGCCTAATGGACATTCACCAAGACAGGCTCCCAGACCGTCGCAATATATGTCGCTGACCAGCTTGGCCTTCCCGTCCACTATCTGAAGGGCGCCTTCCGCGCAGCCCGGAATACATAGCCCGCAGCCGTCACACAGTTCTTCATCGATATGTACCATTGTTCTAACTGCCATTTGTCACACTCCTGTACAGGTTTGGGTAGCTGGATATGGTTGTCTCGGCCAGATAATCCTTTAACTGGTTGCTCATCTGCTCCAGGAAACCTCCCATTATACAATCGCTACCGCTGCATGTCTGGCTGGAAAAAAGACACGAATCAGAGGGTAAAGATCCCTCAATAAGCTCGTATATCTCCAGCAAAGTAGTTTCGTTGTTGTCAGCATTCAGTACAAAGCCCCCCTTGGGCCCCCTGGCAGACTTCAGGTAACCTGCCCTGGTAAGCCTCTGGAGCACTTTAGCCAGGTGGGCCTCAGATACGCTGAGTTTTCCCGCGATCTCCTTTGCAGAAGCTGTTCGTCCCCGGTTGGCATCCAGGTAAACCATGGTATGCATCGCAAGGGAAGCCGCTTCTGAAATGCGAAAAATGCTGGACAAATCAACCTCCAATTGGGTAATTAGGTACTATTATACCTAAATACTTTTACATGTCAAGGGGATCTGCAAATTAGTTGCTGTAATTTCGGTTGTATTCACATGGCCGGGTTTTTGGGTGTAATCACTCTGGCCTTTTACCGGAACCTGGTCATTATGAATTAACCACCAGTTAAGTTGAAGATGAACCAAAAAAAGAACAGGGCCCGCATTCAGCGGGCCCTATCCTCTCAAATTTCAAGTATCTGTATCAGGACTTCCAGTGCCCGTGGAGGTTACAGTATTCCCGTGCCGTATACTTTTCCGCCTCTATACAGAAAGTCGCTTCCGGCGCATCTCCCGGCTTCAGGAACTCGGTGTAGGAGATCCCGTCCGCGATGAACTCGATCCACATTATGTAGTGACTCTCCTCCATGGGATGCGGAACGCTACCAACGGTGACCTTCAGCCCATGATCCGTCTTCTCGATAACCGGCACGTGCTTTTCCCTGGCGGCATCTACCGTATTCTCCTCCAGGAGCTTCATGGCCTCGCCGCAGCAGACCAGTTCGCCCGGTCCTCCGAACACCACCTCCACAATATTTCCGCAGGGATCACATTTGTATACTTCATTTCTATCAGCCATCTATAATTCCCCTTTCTGTAGGAACTAGAAACCAGAAACCAGAAACTCTATTAACACCAGTTTACCAGTTTTCTCCC
>JBGMRC010000127.1:0-4367 GCA_048061075.1 bacterium
CCCAGATCCAGTCAGCCGCGGAAAGTCACCTGAAGATCCTGAAAATCAGCACAGAAGCCATTGACGAAGAACTGGCCAGGACCGACAAAATAAAATATCTGGTGAGCAAGGATAAAGAGTAATTATTATTGAACACAATTTTAACGGGCAGCATGCATTAGCTTGCTGCCTTTTCTACGTTCAGTACTTTTCTGGGTTTCAAGTTTCAAGTTTCAGGTTTCAAGTTAACGGGACAGGGAAAAGAGCCTCAGATATAGGGCATTTCAAGCTGGAGTAGTTTCCGTACATCATAAATACTATTCATCGCCTTGCCTTGAAACTTGAAACTTGCAACATGAAACCAGTTCAAAATTATTATATCTTGACTACAACCCCTCATACAAATAAATTCAAAGGACTTTAGGTGAGGCACCAGCTATCCAACAATTCAAATCGCCACGGCTGATGAAAGAGAAGAACAGTATAAGGATAACGGTTCAGGTTAAACCTCGCGCTTCCAGAAACAGAGTGGAGGGATGGGAGGACGATGTGCTTGTAGTCAGGCTGACATCTCCTCCCGTCGAGGGCGCGGCAAACAGCGCTCTTGTAAAACTTCTTGCGAAAAAACTGGGAATTGCCAGAGGCAGGCTGGAAATAGTGGCGGGAAAAAGATCGCGTTCGAAGATCGTGCAAATAGACGGGATCACCCAGGACCGCCTGAGAGAGGTTTTTCATTGAAGCGGCCCGGATTGCCGGTATGTGTATCTCTCCTGACCGCAATGATCCTGCTGGCAATCTTCGTCCCGGTTGGGAAAACCGCAGATACGGACTGGCTGATGTTGGAAAAACCGCCGTTGAAGATCAGGTACCATAAGCCGGCCGAATCATTCGCCAGGCAGGTTCTGTCCAAATCCGCTATCTTCCTTTTAGAAGTCGAGGAAGTTCTCCGGCTTCCCGCCCGGGGGCCGTATGTAATAGTCCTGACCGGGAGCAGGGAGGAATTCGTAAGGCTTCAACCCGCGGCTACGCCGGGACCTGAGTGGGCAGGAGCCTTAACATATCCGCAACTTGGTCTGGTTTTTCTCATGACCCCCGGGGCACTGGGAACCGCGGGCAGAGGGTACTGGTCTTTACTACAGCATGAAATGGTTCACCTTGTCATGGGAGAGGCTGAGTTCCAGCAGCCAGGAAGAGTCCCTCGCTGGCTCAGCGAGGGAGTAGCCACATATATTGCTGGTGAAATGAGGCTGCCGAGACTTCTTCACCTTTCATGGGCGCAGGTAACAGGCAGCGCTATTCCCTTCGAGAAACTTGAAAGAAAGTTTCCTGAAAAACCGGCCCTGGCGGAGGCCGCATACGCACAGAGCTATCTCTTCGTGCAATTCATAATGAGAAAATACGGCCAGGAAGCCGTTGGCAAGCTGGTTGCATCTGTTATAAGGGAAAGTAATATGGATGAGGCTGTCTTCGCAGCCTTTGGTGTATCACTGGCCGAATTGATGGCGGGATTTCAGGATTACGCAAAGGTCAAGGCAACCTGGATCCCGATCATTACCAGTTCGGCGACTGCATGGGGGGCAATAACTCTGCTGTTTCTTCTCACCTACGTCCGCAAGCGTGTTGCGGGTTACAGGGTCCTCAGGGAATGGGACCTGGAGGATGAGCAGGACAGTGGATCCGATCTCGTGGAGGATGAAACGAGTGAGAAAGAACGCCCCACTGTCCACTAGGTTGATCTCCGCGCTTCTGATCCCCATTTACGCTTTCATAAATATAATGCCCGGGCCGGTCTTTGCCGGTGAAAACTCCATCGCGGTTCTTGAATATGGGACAGGTACAGGCAGCCTGCCGTCCGATCTCTGGCGTGAAACACTGGAGATGATAGGAAATGATCCCTTTCTGCTGGTGAAGGACGATGATGTTATCACCGGAACCCTGGAAAACTGGAAGCAGGAGACCTCGGACAGGAAAGAGGGCAGAAGAGCTCTTTTCCTTGCATACCGCGGGAAGGTGAAAGCTCTTGCGGATTCGGCATGGAGCCATTACTTCAGGTTCAGATTCAACGATGTTCTCAGATCTGTGAGGGAGGCCGACGGACTTCTGATTATGTTATCTGATACGGCGCTCCAGTCAGAGTTCCTCTTTGAGCTTCTGCTTCTGGAGGCGATGGCGGTAAGGGCTATTGAGAATGATACTTCCAGTAAACCCTTCACCAGAGCGGCCAGGTTAAAGCCCGGCGAACGGCTGCCTGAGGAAAAATATTCACCGCAGATCATAAGAGCCTTTGAAAAAGCGGTGAAAAAGGAGTTGTCCGGCGCGCGTTCTGCCGTTTCCGTCGACGGCCGGCCTTCCGGGGCAAAAGTATTGATAGATGGCAAGATGGCAGGTGTATCGCCCCTTTCAGGATATGAGGTCACACCTGGCAGCCATTTTCTGGAGTTTGCCTTTGAGGGATACGAAACACACAGGATGAGGATCTCTGCAAAGGATTGGGAAGCATTAACTATCAACTACAACCTTGAACCATCAGGACCCTCAGGAGATCCGGCAGAGTACTTTTTCGGGAGGATCAAAGCCGATGACACAGCATCTCTTAATGCACTGCTTCTCCGAACGGGTGTCGGTCACATACTTTTCACAGCAGAACAAGATGATGTACTGATGACATGGCTCATCGGGTCCGGCGGCAGGATACTCGACAGCAGAATTACTCCAGCTGGGCCGGAGATGGAGCCCTCACCCGCGGATCTGTACTCAATGCTTCTTCCCCTCAGGATCCAGCGGGAGGAAATGACCGATCTGAAAAGTCTGTACCTTAACGTACCTCCGCTCCAGATCGGGTTCGCGGAAGCAGAAGAAAGGGGCAGTCCTGTGAAGTGGTACACATTGCTGGGAGGAATTATTCTGATCTCACTTGCAGCCGGAGCAGCCCAGGGTGAAGGAACCAGCCAGGTGGAGGTGTCATGGTGAGGCCGGTCCTCAATTTCCTGCATACAGTGTTGATAGCCGCGGTCCTGCTGACCCTCGCCGCGTGCGGGGAGGCCGGATCCGGCGGCAGCGTCCGGCTGAGTCTCAACCTTCCTGTCGATTGGCAGAACCGCCTTGATATGAGTGTACTGTCGTCTACTGTGGGAACCCCGTATATAGGATCCATCAGAGTTCAGATAGCGGGTGCCGGAGGAAATGAGTCGGTTGAGGTGCCTTACAGTGACAGGAGAGCTTCCCTGGGCGGTTTCACACCAGGTGGGGGATATACTATTACAGTGCAGGCGGTAACCGGGGGGACGGTTATAATGGAGAAAATCCTCCAGGGAGTGACCCTGCCCGAGGACCAGGGCCTGGACCTGGATGTAAATTTGATTGAATCCGGCGGCTTTTCCTACGCCGGTTCACTTTTATATAAGCGCCTCCAGCATTCCGCGGTACTGTACAGCAGCGGTGTGCTCGTCCTGGGGGGGAACCTCTCTACAGGTGTAATGGAGAGTATCGGTTTTTCCGGCGAGGGATTCAGTATATCGGCCTTTGCGGACAGCCTCATATATCCCAGGACAGGCCAGAAGGCCTTCCTGAATTCCCGGGGCGACGAGGTCCTGGTCTTTCTTGGAAGTCCCGGCCAGGACAGCATCTACGAAGTGATAGACCTGGTGGATTTAAGTTGCATTACTAATAGTATTGGAACTATACGGACAGGTTATTTCCCGGCCCATTTCGGATCCGATATTTATCTTACTAGTGGCTACAATGAAAACTCGATTTGGTTGGCGAATACATTAAAGCTAAACACCTCTTCATACAATGAAGCGATTATCACTTCTATGGGGATATTTACTGAACAAACAAATACAGAATGTATAACGGTTCAAGATAAACTCGCTTGCTTAGGAGGTAATGTTAGCGGAGCGTACACTGGGACCATCGAGATTTTCGATATAGGTCTTGAGACACCTATTACCCAACGTTCTTTATCCTCTCCTAGATCGAATTTTGCTATTACAGAAATACCCAATAACAGAATTTTAATCACCGGAGGCATAGGTGATTCAGGAATTTCAAGAGATGTAGAAATTCTAGACTTTAACAATTATCAAGTAACTACTTATCCAAATGCTTTGAAACAGGACAGAGTGAATCATGCTGGCACGTTACTGTTCGACGGCAGAGTACTGCTCGTTGGAGGTGGCATAACACCACAAGCATTGACTTCTGCAGAAATCATCGATCCTGATACAGGTGTCTCAGTCGAATTACCTTGGCTGTTGAGGATACCCAGATACAACCATACAATTACAAGACTGTCAGACGGAAGAGTATTGGTAGTGGGAGGGAATAATGTGGATACAACTATCGAAGTATTCAATCCGAATTAGGACTGTTTGCCGTTTCAGGTT
>JBGMRC010000128.1:0-4356 GCA_048061075.1 bacterium
TCCATCTTCCCTGAAATATCGTCGATAACATCTTTCAAACTGAACACAGCGTCCCTGTTGCTCTTAATGACCCCAGCAAGCCCCTCGGTCATTTCCAGCACTTTCGCGCCGCTCTGGGCCTGATTTTCCGTGGAATCCACAATACCTTTTACAGTCTCGTTGATCCTGGCAAGATCCGAGTTTATCTGCTGGCTTGTCCTGGTCTGTTCTTCGGTACTCGTTTTTACCTTTTGAGCAACCTCCTGTATCCTCCTGGACATCTCGAGGAGTTTGTCGCCGCTTTGGGACTGTTTCTGGCCTTCCTCTTTGATGTTGTCCACTGAAACTGCGAGGTGTTCGGTGATCTGGGTCACTCTCCGGCTTGTCTGGGCCTGTTCGGAAGTTGCCTGTGCTATCTGCTCTATCCGCTGGGATACCAGGTCAGTGCTTTCCAGGATCTTTACAAGAGAGACCCCGGCCTGTTCCGTAAGGTGAACACCATCCTCTACCCGGGTTACCGACTCCTTCACTGCCCGGTCTGCCAGGGCTACCTCATCGCGTATACCCTGGACGACACCAGCTATCCTGTTGGTCTGGGCTTTCGTGCTCTGGGCAAGCCCGTTGATCTCATCAGCAACGACTCCGAAACCCTTACCGTGTGTGCCTGCCTGCGCTGCTATTATGGCCGCATTGAGCGCCAGGAGGTTTGTTTTCCCTGTGATATCGGCGATGAAACTGAGGATCTCATCTATCTCCTCGATCCTCTCATTAACCATAGAAACAAGTCTGCTCACCTGTGAGGAACTCTCCCTGATAGCCAAAGCCCCTTCAGTAGCGCTCAGGGAGTGCTTCCTCCCATCGTTGGCTGTCTGCGTCATTTTGATGGAGTCCCCGGACGCGCTTTCAGCGTTTTCACGCACCTGCTGTATGGAAAGTCCCATCTCATTCATGGCGCTTGAGGTTTCCTCGGTCGTACTGGACAGAGTCAGCAAATGGTTGGAAATTTCGTTGATGGATATTGACAGATCCTCTATGGCCCGGTTCGATTCGTTCACTGAATTTAACAGGGAATCGGACATGGAGGACACTTCCTCAATTGATGCGCCCATCTCCATAATGCTGGAAAAACTCATTGTTGCGGAATCTTCCAGGACCTGTGTTGCTCTGTTAACTTCATCGATCATCTCTTTGTTGTGCTTTACGAACTCTTCAGTTTCCGATGCCAGATCCGCCTGCTTCTGTGTGCCGGCAACGACATTTGTGTACACCTGAGTGATCTTTTCGTTTGCTTCCGTGATACTGGTAAATGACTGCCGCACTCTTCTGATTATTGTACCGAGCCTGTCCAGCATGGCATTCAAGCCATCGGCAAGAACGGTAAACTCATCCCGGGTGTTCAGGTCCAGCCTCGCGGTCATATCACCGCTTCCGACCCTTTCCAGCACACCGAGTATGGCGTCGATCGGTTTCAAGATAAATCTGACCACAAGGTGCAGTAGGATGACTCCCAGTACAAAAGCAACGGCAAACTGGATTACGAGCTGGGAAGTCATAGAGGCCATCTCGGCATGAATAAGCTCTCTGTCCATTCCTACGTGAGCCGTCCCGGCAACTCCGAAAAGTATGGGGACGCCGACATCCAGAACATGCCCCACTGATCTTCGAGATATTTCAATCATGGAAAATTCAGTTTCACCTGACACCGGATTCAGGTCCCTTATCTCTTCCGGAAAATCTGTGACAAATGTGTGTGCCACGACGTCTCCGCTGTCGTTCTTGACGTAGACATATTTGATCCCGGAGATCTTGATATATCCGTCTACAATACTCTGAACGATATCTGTGTTACCGGAGAGAAGTTTGTCCTCGCTGGCACTGGCCACAGAAAAGGCGACAGCTTTCGCTTTGCTCTGGAACTCCTTTTCCATTACTGTTTTGATACGGTTGCGGGTGAAAACGATGTTACCTGCGGCAAGAAATATGAAAACGATCGCTATGAGAAAGGTGATCTTCCATCCTATTTTTATCTGGGCTCTGTTCTCTCTACCGGGCTTGATATCCCCATGATCCTGCGGCCCTACATAGTCATCGATCCTGTTGTTCGCCATGCAGTCTTCCCCTCCGTCGGCAAAGACAAGAAACCGGCCGGCTTATGCCGGAGTCCGGTTTCGATCCCAGGACCCATGACCCAGGCCCCACGTGATGATCCAAGATCCAACGTCCAAAATCCCACCGACTAACCGGGAGATGAACCTTATTTTTTTCCAGTCATTTCCGGCGGATGTTTTTTAAGTTTTCTGGAAAATTCGTTTACCGGCTTGTAGGAGGCGCTCTTTGATTCTGCCTCAAACTCAGCGAGAAGATCTTTCTGTTTTCTGGTCAGCTTGCTGGGGATCACAACCACAACCTGCACGTACTGGTCGCCACGGCGCGACCCATGGAGGCTCTTTATACCCTTTCCCTTGAACTTGAATACCTGTCCTGATTGGGTGCCCGGAGGTATCTTGAACTCCACCACGCCGTCCAGCATCGGGACATCTATCACTCCACCGGCGGCGGCAAGTTCCATCCTGATGGGAATTTCAGTGATAATATCGTTGCCCTCCCTCACAAAGAGAGGATGGGACTTTACCTCAACAACGACGAACAGGTCCCCCGGACCACCTCCTGCCAGGCCTCCGTCCCCTTCTCCCTGGAGCCTCAACCTGTTGCCGTCCGAGACACCTGCCGGCACTTTGACCGTGATAGTGTGCTCCTTCTGGATCCTCGCCTCTCCACGGCATGCTGTGCACGGATCCTCAATAACACGGCCCCTTCCACCGCAATGCGGGCAGGTCCTGGCCATGGTGAAGAAACCCTGCTGGAAGTGGATCTCTCCCTGACCGGAACAGGTGGTGCACATCACAGGGGTGTGTCCAGGCTCGATACCGTCCCCCAGACACCGGCCGCATTCGATCAGGCGGGGATATTTTATCTCTTTTTCGGTGCCGTCGGCCGCTTCTTCGAATGTTATATCCAGCCGGTATCTGAGATCCTCACCCCTCATACCCCTTGACCTGCGCTGGGACCTTTCCGTGCCGAAGAAATCAGTAAAAAGGTCGGAAAAAATATCTGCGAAGGAGGTTCCAATATCAAAACCACCTGAAAATCCACCGTTCCCAGAAAGGCCGGCGTGCCCGAACCTGTCGTAAACCTTTCTCCTGTCATTGTCGGAGAGAACGGAATACGCCTCGGAAAGTTCCTTGAACTTTTCTTCAGCCTCAACATCTCCTGGATTCTTATCTGGGTGATACTGGATTGCGAGTCGCCGGTAGGACAATTTTATCTCCTCACCGGTAGAATCACGGGAAATGTTGAGAATCTCGTAGTAGTCTCTCTTATGGTCCATCTACTCCCCTTCTTCAGGTTCCCCGGATTCCCCACCGGACACGTGGACAATGGAGGGCCTCAGGACCTTTCCCCTCAGCTTGTAGCCCTTCTGGAGCTCGGTCGCAACAGTCCCCTCCTTATGTTCGCTGCCTTCCAGCACACCCACAGCCTCGTGGATGTTGGGATCGAAGGGATGGCCTACCGACCTGAGGGTCTCTAAGCCACACTTTGTCAGAACCTCATGCAGGTGCCCTGAGATCATTCTGACTCCTTCCAGGATGTTCTGAATCTCGGCATCGGTGTGCTCGCTTGCCAACGCCCTCTCCAGGTTATCCAGCACAGGCAGGAGTTCTGAAATAAGCTGCTCGTTTGCGTAGCAGATAATGTTCTCCCGTTCCTTTTCCATTCTTTTCCTGAAATTATCGTAGTCCGCCGCGGCTCTGAGCATGCTGTCCTTCAGTTCCTCTATCTCGGCCTTCAGATCCTCATACTCCGCCAGGGAGATCTTTATTTCCTTCTCACCGCCATTTTCCTCAACAATTGTATCTTCGCCATCCTTGATGATGATCCTATTTTCTGCTGTAGGCTCGTTTGCCGGCTTTTTTCTCTTGCTCTGACCCAAGATAAGACCTCCTTCACAGTCCTTCCTTCGCAAGGTTCTCGCTCAATGTGGAAGCAGCCGTCCGCACCAGCGGAATAACCTCGGAGTAATTCATCCTCGTGGGACCAATAACACCCACCGTCCCCAGGGCGACATCACCGTTGCCATAGGTGGAGGTGACCAGGCTGACACCACCCACTCCGCTGATCCCCAGCTCGGATCCAATATACACAGTCAAACCCTCAGCATCCATAGTCTCATCCAGAATGGCCACCAGATTGCTCTTTTCCTCGAAGGCCTTGAACAGCTGCCGCATACGCTCGATGTTCCCGGTAAACTCCGGAAAATCCAGGATCTTGGAGCTTCCTTCAACATAGACGTCGGTGCCGTCCTCGGAATCCAGCATC
>JBGMRC010000129.1:0-4282 GCA_048061075.1 bacterium
GCCCTCTGCGTTAAAGGCTCTTGTCTCTTCAGATGAAACCCAGCCCAACGCCTGCTCTTATCCCCTCTCGCCTCTCATTCCCTTCCTATAGCCTAAAGCCTATAGCCTATAGCCCGCTCTTGTCCCCTCCATCCCTGTTAGAATCAATCGCCTGCCATTCTTTGGCCTTTGGTCTGTCCACCGCCTATAGCCTTGTTCCCCCAATTTCCAATTTCCAATTTCTAATCTATAACAGTGCATCAATATCACCAGCCAGCTTGTCAGCCGCAAACGGTCTTCCATCGAATTTAAGAATTCTCTCGTGGGCACATAGACCCGTATGGGCCCTTAGAACCCTGCAGAACTGCGCTGTGGCGTTGTTCTCCACCGCGATGATCTTCGCGGCCCTACCCAGGTACTCTTCGGTAGCAGCCGGGAGGGGATATACCTGGGAAAAGTGCATAAACGCCGTATCATCTCTCCCGATGAGACCCATCGCCTCAGAAACTATATGAAAGGTTGATCCCCAGCTTATGACGAGGTTCGAATAATCTCTCGGCCCCACCAGTGTCGGGGGTACCGACTCGGCTTTTATCGCCTCGATCTTCCCCAGCCTTTTTGCTGTCATGCTGTTTCTGATATCGATATCCTCAGTTATATGACCATCCGGTGTGTGTTCATGGCTGTCAACAGCGATCAGCCCCTCGCCGTAACCTGGCACTCCCCTGGGCGATATGCCGTTTCCTGTCAGGACATACCTTTTATAATCCCTGTCTGTTTCTACAATACATTTATCTACCCCTGTCTTTGCCAGATCCAGCGATGGGGTATTGTAATAGGAATCCAAAAAGTACTGATCGGTAAGAATGAATACCGGAACCTGGTACCTGTCAGCCATATTGAAAGCCCGGGCAGCGAGCCAGAAGGCATCCTCGGTCCTGCCGGGGGAATAAATTATCCGCGGGAATTCACCGTGGCCGGCGTGAAGAACGAGTTCCAGATCCGCCTGCTCTGTTCTGGTCGCCATACCTGTGGCAGGTCCCGGACGCTGCCCTACATGAACAACAACAGGAGTTTCAGTGATGCCGGCAAGGCTAATACCCTCCTCCATAAGTGCGAACCCTCCTCCAGATGTCGTAACCATGGCCCGCGCGCCGGCATACCATGCTCCAATGGCCATATTAATTGCGGCGATCTCATCTTCCGCCTGCTCAGCGACTATACCGAACTGCTCGTCGACCGAAGACATGTATGTCAATACCGCGGTTCCTGGAGACATTGGATATGCGGATATGAAGTTGCAGCCGCCCGCTATGGCACCAAGGGAAACCGCCTCAGCACCGCTTATTAACAGATCACCTGCTACATCAGGGTCCTTTTCCAGGGCGATATTGACTTTTCCGGAAGATCTCAGTTTACAGCCTGCCCTGTAACCTTTCCTGGCCGCACTGAGGTTATTCTCCACAATCCCGGACCCTTTTCTCGCAAAGTGCTCCCGAAGATATCCGTCGAGGCAGTCGAACTCTCCAGCCAGGATCCCTGTAAGGACACCAACGGCCACCGTATTGCCGTATATCCTGCCCCCTGCTTCTTCAGCCAGGTCAAGAAATGGGACATCCACAACTTCCAGATCCGTATCCAGGTTTTTCACTTCACCGATAACAAGCGTGTCGGAAGTTATTCGCGATCTGAATCGATCATGTGCCGGCGTGTCCAGCGGAACAAATATGTCAATTCTGTCCACGTAGGAGGTGATGCGTTCAGAACCAACTCTTATCATGCTGGAGTTGCTGCCGCCCCTTATCCGGGACATGTACTCATGGGTGGAAAAGACGTTGAACCCGCAACGCTTAAGGACCCTGGCGAGTATGAACTCGATGGTCTGTATTCCATGCCCCGCCGGGCCACCCACTACTATGCTGACGTCATTTCTCGATGAGGATTTCCCGCTGGTCATCAATATGCTCCTTCTAAAATACAAGGATCAGGATATTATTGTATCATATGTAAAATTGTTCCCGGCAGATCGGCTTATGTCAAGCTTGGGTTTCAATGCAAAGAAACATAGAAGAAACCTGCATTCAATTTCCTCAATCAAAGTCAAGAGCTTAACGCAGGGTGCCTCTGCGTTACAGGCTCTTATCTCTTCAGATGAAACCCAAACCATTATCCCCTCCATCCCCTTCATCCCTGTTAGAATCTATCGCCTGTCCTTATTTGCACTTGAACTGTCCATAGCCTATAGCCTACCGCCTATAGCCTATGGCCTGGTTTCCCCAATTTCCAATTATGCCCAACCCTTCGAGATAGGTTATACTAAAAAAAGCTGTACAAAATCACAAACACGGGGAGGCGGATATGGTCAAGGTCAAGGATTCCATGGGGGAGATGAAGGTGCCGAAGAGCGCCTATTATGGAGCTTCTACACAGCGGGCTGTGGAGAATTTTCCGGTTTCCGGCTATACGATGCCGGAGGAGATTATACGAGCTCTGGCTCTGATAAAGCATACGGCCGCCAGAGTAAACAGTGAACTGGGCCTGCTTTCCGATGATCTGGCCGATGCAATAAGTCAAAGCGCTCAAGAGGTCATGGAAGGCAAATTCCGGGATCAGTTTCTCGTGGATGTATTTCAGACAGGTTCAGGTACCTCCACCAACATGAACATGAATGAAGTCATCGCTGCCAGAGCCAACGAGATCCTCGGTAAAAACAGGCAGGGACGTAGTCCTGTTCATCCAAATGATCATGTCAATATGGGGCAGTCCAGCAACGACGTTATCCCCTCAGCAATTCACATTGCGGCGAGATTACAGACAGGTGAGAAGCTCATACCGGCCCTTGTCGCCCTCAGGGATTCACTGATTCAGAAATCAGAGGAGTTTGAAGACGTTATCAAGGTCGGTAGAACCCACATGCAGGACGCAGTTCCCGTGACGCTTGGACAGGAATTCTCAGCCTGGGCATCACAGGTACGGGACGGAATCGTCAGAATAAGGGATACATTCAACGGACTGGAGGGGATCCCGCTCGGCGGCACGGCGGTTGGGACTGGGCTTAACTCTCATCCCGAGTTTGGAAATAAGGCGGCGGTATTTATTGCCGAGGAGACGAAGGTAAAATTCAGGACTTCCGACAACATCTTTGCCGATATGGGCGGGAAGGACGCCCTGTCCGCCCTTTCGGGCACCCTTTCTGTTCTTGGAACTTCTCTAATAAAAATAGCATCAGACATTCGTTTCCTGGCATCTGGACCGTATACAGGAATAGGTGAGATAAGGCTTCCAACCGTCCAGCCCGGATCATCGATCATGCCTGGCAAGATTAATCCGGTGATACTTGAATCTGTGATCCAGGCCGCTTTCAGGGTCGTTGGAAACAATGTCACGGTTTCAATGGCAAACTCCTCCGGAAATCTTGAGCTTAACGTTTCCATGCCCCTGTTAGGATTTGTGATTACTGAATCCATAACACTCCTTGCCGGGACCAGCCGCTTGATGTCCGAAAAAAGCGTATCCGGTATTGAAGTAGATCGCGACAGGTGCTCTCAGCTTCTGGAAAAAAGCCTCGCACTGGTAACCCCTCTCGCACAGAAGATCGGTTATGACAAGGCCGCGGAAATTGCGAAAGAGGCACAGGAAACAGGAAAAACAATAAGGGATATAGCTTTGGATAAACAAGTACTTGAACCAGAAGAGTTAAAGGAGATTCTGGATCCGGAGAAGATGGTGTAGGTGTAGATCCGTTGTAGGTTGAAAGTTAAAAGTTGAAAGTTATTTCTGAAATCTTCATATGAAACCGATAACTGACAACCATCAAATAGTAATTTCACACGCCAATAAAAACCGGCTTTCAATAGATTTGAGGAGTGCAAAATGGCAGACAATGAGTATGGAAACCTGAACTTCGATCCCAGGGATACACTGAGGGTCGGCAAGGAATCCTATGTCATATATCGCACAGATTCCCTGGAAGAGATGGGCATTGCCGAAATTGACAGGCTTCCCTTCTCCATCAGGATCCTTCTGGAAAATCTCCTGCGCAGCTCCTTTTCAGGGATTGGAACGCTGGATGATATTAAACGCCTTGCTGCCTGGAAACCCGCCGGGAAGGACAGGAAAAGTATCCAGTTCATGCCCGGCAGGGTCGTGCTTCAGGATTTTACCGGTGTTCCGGCTGTGGTGGACCTTGCGGCCATGCGATCGGCAATAGCTCGCATGGGTGGCGATCCTTCCCTGATAAACTCAGCAATCCCGGTCGACCTGGTGATAGACCATTCGGTACAGGTTGACTATTACGGTACCG
>JBGMRC010000130.1:0-4277 GCA_048061075.1 bacterium
TCATGACAATCCGAGCAGAGATCCTCGACATTGTGGTCTATCTTGTCATCGTGGCACTGCTCGCAGGTATCCCTGCTGTCCACCACCCAACGGTGCCGTACGTGACACGTTGTGCAGTCCTCACCGGAGTGATCCTCTATCTCCACGTGGAGCCCCTCCAGATCGTCATGGCACTCCGCGCAATCTATAACCGGTCTTACCTTCTGCTCATCCATATGGCAGTCGGTACATTGGAAATCACCCATGCCGACATCCGTGGGGTGACCGCCGTCACTAACCCCAATTTCCTCATGGCATGTTCCACAGTCCCTTGAGGGTGGGATCCCTCCGGAATGACACTTGCTGCAGTTTATCTCGGCATGTTTGCCCTTCAGATCCCAAGGATGGAAGGACTCCCAGTTCTCTCCCTCCGGATAACCTTCTGCCCAGTTCTTTGACGGTCCCCTCTCGGGCATTGTATGGCAGACTACGCATTCCCTGCGGATGACCTTGCCATCCTCGCTTACGTGCTTCCCATCGTGGCACCTGAAACACCCCGGGAAATCCCGGTGCCCGATATTATCTGGATAGGCCTTCCATGAGACGTTCATTTTCGGGAAGAAGTTTTTCTCATATATGCGCTGGATCATATCCACAGCCTTGTCTATATCTTTTACCCGGCTTGTAGCAAGGTCAGGGTATTCGGACTGGTAAAATTCCTTTATTCCCTTCTCGATCGCCGCAAATGCGTTCTCGGTGCTCTCGTACTCTGCTACCAGCACCTCCACACCCTTCTTCTTTATATAAGGAAGCGACACGTCAATGACACCCTCCACAAGGGCCATGTCCATGCTCTTCTGAGGTGACCGGAAAATGTGCGTGGGACGGTTATGACATACCACGCAGTCTACCAGCCGGGCTTCATCGCTGTCGTAGCCGCCTTCTATCTCTCCTTCCCAGCCCTCGAGCCTGTATTCAGTAACTGTTCCATCGGCCATTTCTTCCCAGACAACCGGGATCACCTGCAGGCCCGGGTCTGCCGCCATGAAGGTAACCTTCATATCAGCCAGCATGTGCCAGTGGATTCCCGAGCCTCCCTCTTCCGTGCCGTCTCCTCCGCCGATCTTCACGAGCATGGATATATCATGGGGCGTGTTTTTCTCATCGAAGCTGTAGTGCGTCCTGACACGAAGCTTGCTCCCGTAGAATTTTTCCGGCCAGTGACATTTCTCGCACGTCTCCCTTGCGGGCCTCAGGTGCTGGATTGCCGGGGGAATGGGCCTGGGGAAGCTGTCTAAAAGAACAGCGAACAGCTGTCTGGTACCGGCCAGTTTCGATTTGACGTACCATCCCGCCCCAGGCCCCACATGGCATTCGGCGCATGTAACTCTGGCGTGTGGTGAGTTCTGGGATGCCACTGCCTCAGGCTCCATAACCACATGGCAGAGTTCTCCGCAGAAAGAAAGCGACTCGGTGAAGTGGTAAGCTTCATAGGAAATTATAGTCAGAAGCAGTGCTGCAACCACGGCAACTGCGAAGAAAATCATTAATCGGACCCTGTGGGCTCCAATATTCAGGTCCAGGATCGGAAACCTCGGGATATCGGTTACGGATTCCTTTCTCCTCTTGTTGTGTTCATCCCACAGTCCCCAACCGAACAGCAAAAAACCCGCCATAAAGAAGATAGGCAGGATGAAAAAGAGCAGAACGCCAACATAGGGCGAGGGCATCGCCCGAAGCATGTCAATGATCAGCAGGATGATAATAAACAGGGCAGCCAGCGTGGATATCGCGATACCCAGGTAACTCATGGGATTGCGCCAAAGACCCCTATCCAGAAACTTGCTTTCTTCTGCAGTCATGAATACCCCCTCGAAGCATGATTATTCACAAATGGAAGGACTACCTTTCCCACCTCAATCTGTGCTATTTTGCACAATCACAAGAATCAGTCAAGGATAATCTAGACAAGTACAATAGCGAGGTTTTTCACAAGCAGTTACGGGATTATTTTTTGCTCTATTGGCACTCTTACAGAAGAACGCCCCCGTGAGCATTGTTTCACGGGGGCGTTACTTGTGATTACAGATCGGGGATCGGCCACGCTGAAGCGTGGCGTCCCTGGACCCATGACCCATGACCCAGGAAAAGTCATCGCGCTTGTCACGCCATAGCTTTAGCGACGGCGGAAGCCGCTAAGGACGCAAAGAAAAACCTGAGTTTGTGTTTACGAAAAGAGATAAGAGCCTTGAACGCAGGGGGCCGCAGAGTAAGGCTTTGGGTTAGGATTACATAAAGAGATAAAAGCCTTGCACACAGTGCAGCCACTTCTGGCTGCTCCACAGGGTTTCACAGGGTTTATGGGGGTTTAAACCCCTCCCTTGATGGGAGGGGAACAAAAGGGGAGGGTGGTAGGATACCCCCCTCTCCTCGGTCCTCTCCCACCAGCCGCCTTCGCGTAAAGCTTCGTCGCGCCAAGGGGGAGAGGAAGAATGTTGGACGCTACCGATTTTAGTCCAAGCGCCCCGCCTCTTCCTCCCTCAGCAGTTTGTACTCGATGGAGTCTACGAGGGCCTGCCATGAAGCTTCAATAATGTTGTCGGAAACTCCTACAGTGGACCACTTTCCGCGGCTGTCCCCAGACTCGATTATCACCCTGGTCACTGCCGCTGTACCCTTCCCGTTTGGAAGTATCCTTACCTTGTAATCCAGGAGACGAACCTCATCCAGAACCGGATAGAATTTCGTCAGGGCCTTTCTCAGGGCAACGTCCATAGCGTCAACGGGGCCCTGGCCGACCGCCGCCGTATGCTCAACACTGCCGTCCACAACCACCATTATCGTGGCTTCAGCGAGGGGCGGCTGATCCCACTCCCTCTTCTCATCTATAACCCTGAAACCCTTTAGTTCGAAGAAGCGCCGATGTTTGCCAAGGGCTTTTTTCAGAAGAAGTTCAAAGGAAGCTTCAGCAGACTCATAGAGGAAACCCCGGTTCTCCAGGTCCTTTATCTGCTCCAGTACGTCCGCTATCGCAGGGTCCTTTTCATCCACAACAACCCCGAACTCCTTAGCCTTGTAGATGATATTACTCCTGCCGGAAAGGTCCGAAAGCAGGACTCTGGTGTGATTTCCTACGATGCCCGGGTCTATATGCTCGTAAGTCTCCCTGTTCCTCTGCATTGCAGACACGTGTACTCCGCCCTTGTGGGCGAAGGCGCTCCTTCCCACGTATGGCTGGTGGGAGTATGGGATCATATTGGCGATCTCGGAGATGTTACGGGATATCTCCCGGAGCCTGGCCAGTTGATCATCGGTGATACTCATCTCCAGATCCATTTTCAGTGAAATGGCCGGAATTATGGAGCACAGGTTTGCGTTACCGCACCGCTCACCCCACCCGTTTATGGTTCCCTGGACATGCTCTCCCCCCAACTCCAGAAGTACAAGGGAATTTGCCACCGCGCATTCCGAGTCGTTGTGCATGTGAGCCCCTATTGAAGCTTTGGGGAGTTCTTTTTGCACTGCTTTGACGATCTCGGTCAGCTCCCCCGGCATGGTTCCGCCGTTGGTATCACAAAGGACCAGGCAGTCAGCCCCAGCGTCATTAGCAGCCTTGAGAGTTTGTATGGCGTATTCGGGATTGTCCTTGTACCCGTCGAAGAAATGCTCGGCATCGTAAAAAACGATATCCGCATTTGCCTTGAGGAACGACACCGAATCGTTGATCATCTCCAGATTCTCTTCCAGAGTTGTCCGAAGCGCCTCGGCAACGTGAAGATGCCAGCTCTTCCCGAAAATAGTGATCACATCCCCGGCCTTTAAAAGCGCCTGAATCTGCGGATCGTCGGCGGCCCTGATCCCCTTCCTGCGTGTAGAGCCGAACGCGGCTATACGGGAGTTTGACAGCTTCAGGTTCTTGGCCTCATCGAAAAAGTCCATATCTTTGGGGTTTGAACCCGGCCAACCACCCTCGATAAAATCAACTCCCAGATCGTCCAGTCTGTGGGCAATGGAGATCTTGTCTCCAAGCTGGAGGCTGATCTCTTCCGCCTGCGTACCATCCCTTAAAGTTGTATCGTAAATAACTACCTGCCTGCTTTTCTTTGCCTTTTTCTTCGCTGACATAGCTATACCCTGCCTTGCCCTCTTTCCAGAAGGCGTCTAAACGGTCTCCTGTCCCAGATGGAACGCTTCGTGGAGAACCCGGACCGCCAATTCCGTATATTTACTCTCGATTATGCACGAGACCTTGATCTCGGAAGTGCTGATCATCATGATGTTGATCCCCTCTGAAGCCA
>JBGMRC010000131.1:0-4264 GCA_048061075.1 bacterium
CTCTTGCCCTCGCGAAGTCAACGGTGCTCAGGGGAATGGATGCCAGCCTCGAGGCTGGCCTGGCTCTTGAACGGGAAGCTTTCGCGAACTGTTTCGCCTCACCCGACGCCAGGGAGGGGATAAGTGCTTTTTTGGAAAAACGGGAACCGAATTTCAAGTAAGAGAACCTTTTTCACCACAGAGCCACAGAGGTCACAGAGAAAGAAATTGTTGGGTTAGAACATTAGTGCATTAGTAATTAGAATATTAGACATTGGATTATTTATTTTCACCCCTCCCTTGATGGGAGGGGACAAAGGGGAGGGTGGTAATATGCCCCCTCACCTCGGTCCTCTCCCGCCAGGGGAGAGGAAGGGTAAGGCTTTTGACTGAAACCCAGGCCAAGGTTTTCCTCTGTGTTCTCTGTGAACTCTGTGGTGAAAAATCTTGGAACTTGGAACCTGGAACTCCACGCATAGGCGTGGCCGATCTTGGACTTTGGACCGATAAACTATGAAACCAGACAATCCTCTCAAAAAAAGCTACGTTCATGTATACACCGGTGACGGCAAAGGCAAGACCACGGCAGCCCTTGGCCTGGCTCTCAGGGCTGTGGGTAACGGTCTGAAGGTTCTGATCATCCAGTTCCTGAAAAGTAAGGATGCAGGATCAGGTGAACTCAGGGCAGCCGAAAAACTGGCACCCGATCTTGAAATCCGTCCCCGGGGAGAAGAAGGTTTTGTAGATCCGGAAAACATCACAGCAGGTGCATTAACACTTGCCGCTGAGGCTCTTGCTGAATCCAGGAGAGAGATACAAAGCGGTAACTGGGATATTGTGGTTCTGGATGAGATCAATGTCGCGGCAGCTTTTGGTCTTGTAAATGTCAGGGAGGTTCTGGATATTGTTAAAACCAGGCCTGAGAGAGTCGAACTCGTTCTCACCGGCCGTTTTGCGCCGACCGATTTCATCGATGCCGCCGACCTGGTTACCGAGATGAAGGACGTTAAGCATTATTTTGAAGAGGGGGTGGATGCGAGAGACGGAATTGAAAAATAGTGCGTGGTGAGTGGAAACAGGCTAGAGGCTATAGGCGGTAGGCTGTAGGTTAAAAACAAAACCATTAACCAACAACTGAGTTAATCCAATTTCCGCTTTCCAATACTCTAATTTCTAATGCTCTAATGTTCTACACTCATACGCCCCACTCCGTTATGCCCTACGCCGTTATGGTGTATCGCCAAACGGAGAAAGAAACTGAACCTGAATCGAGGGTTGGTTAAATGAAAAGGATACGCATATTGATAGCAAAACCAGGGCTCGATGGTCACGACCGTGGAGCGAAGGTTGTGGCGCGGGCACTTCGGGACAGGGGGTTTGAGGTGATCTACACGGGCCTTCACCAGACCCCTGAGCAGATAGCGGCGGCAGCGGTCCAGGAGGGCGTTGACGCGGTGGGGTTATCCATCCTTTCAGGATCCCACGGCACTCTGGTTCCCAGGGTTCTCGATGAGATAAAGGAGAGGGCTGGAACCATGATACCGGTTTTCGTTGGCGGTATCATACCCCGGGAGGATATAGCTCCACTTAAAAAGGCAGGGATTGCCGAGGTTTTTACACCTGGAACCTCCACTGCTCAGATAGCTGACGCCATTTCCGATGTTGTGAAAAAAGGCTGATCATGACGGCTACAGATATAGTTGTTCAAAGAGAGCCGGGCTATGCAGTGCTCAGGCTTTCTTCTAGTGCCGGGCTCAACAGGCTGGGCACCGAACTTTTGCGGACACTTTCAATGCATACCACCCAATGCCTTGCAGATCCGGAATTCAGATGTCTCGTAATCCAAGGTGTTGGTGGCTCATTTGCGGTTGGTGCTGACCTCAACGAGATAATTGAGCTGGATCCTGCCGGGGCGAGGCTGTTTTCCGACCTTGGCAACAGCATCTTCAGGAATATTGAGCGTTCCAGTAAGGTGGTGATAGCCGCTATAGACGGGTACTGTCTGGGAGGAGGGCTCGATCTGGCCCTTGCCGCCGATTGGAGAATTTCCACCCAACGTTCAACTTTCGGACATCCGGGTGCCGATCTGGGTGTTATCACCGGTTTTGGCGGCACCCAGCGTCTGTCAAGACTGATCGGACACAAAAAGTCCCTGGAGATGTTTTTTTCGGCCAGAAGGGTGAAAGCGCAGGAAGCATATCTTATCGGTCTTGTTCAAGAGTTGTGCTCCGATGAGGATTTTGAATCGCGACTAACAGAGAGGATAGAACATTTTTTAAATATGGAGTCCGGCGGTATCGGAGAGCTGAAGTGCCGAATGATAGACCTGCCACCAGTTGGCTGTTCTCCGTTGGAGGGATCATGGACGATCTGATCCGGAAAGCCCTCCAGAAGGATTCGCTGGCCCTGGGACGCCTCTCAAGGATCCTTGACGACAGCGAGGAGGGCTGCGAGCATGCCCTGCGGGAACTATACCACCTTGGTGGGAAGGCGCATATAGTAGGAGTTACCGGACCGCCCGGCGCCGGGAAGAGCACCCTTGTCAGCTGCATTATCTCCGAAGTCAGAGAAAGCGGGAGGACCACGGCGGTTCTGGCGGTGGATCCTACCAGCCCCTACTCGGGGGGGGCCGTCCTCGGAGACAGGATCCGCATGCAGAGACATGCAACTGATCCCGGTGTCTTCATTCGAAGTCTTGCTACAAGAGGACACATAGGAGGTCTCTGTAAGTCTGTCCGATCCCTGGTTGTTCTGTTGGATGCTGCCGGATTCGATATGATAATTCTGGAAACGGTTGGTGTTGGACAGGAGGAAGTGGAGATCAGGGGGCAGGCTCATACAACAATTTATGTCACAGTGCCTGGATTGGGGGACGGTATACAGGCTATGAAGGCTGGAATCCTGGAGATCGCCGATATATATCTGGTCAACAAGGCCGACATGAAGTACACCGAGGCCACAGTCAAGGACCTGCAAAACATGCTGACCATGTCGGAGAACGAGAAGCTGTGGTCACCCCCTGTACTGACTTCGGTGGCATCCGAGGGCGAGGGCGTGAGTGAACTCGTTACTTGCGTCAACGATCACTGGGAGCATATTAATAAAGCCGGTGTCCTGCAGGAATGGCGCCATTGGGCCGCTGGTCAATCTGTGCGGGAAGTACTGAGAGATGCAGTGGGGTTCGGAGTGAGAGAATTAATGGAGGAAAGGTCAGAAGAGCTGTCTGATGATATCGAGAAGGTGTCTAAGAGGGAAGTGGATCCGGGTTCCGTAGCGAGGAAATGGCTGAGAAGGGTCAAGTTCAAAATATAATTTTTAATGTTAGAAAAGGGGAATTATCTCCCAATTAGTTGGTGAGATTTCTATTCACATGGCCGGGGTTTTGGGTGTAATCACTCGCCTTCGCAGCCCCCTTGAGCTTCGCTTCGTGATTCACCAAAACCCCGGCTTGATTTGCGAGGAAAGTGAAAACGACGCTTTTCACTTACCGAGGAGCAAAAAGCCACTCATGGACTTTTTGCGACCCTATAAATGAAAGAGGCTGGAATTGGAGTTTTATGATGTGATCAGGAACAGAAGGAGCTGCCGAAAATTCTCCCCGGATCCGGTTCCAATAGATGCTCTGGACAGGATAGTCGAGGCGGGCACCTGGGCTCCCTCCGGGAAGAACAGGCAGAACTGGAAGATATTTGTTGTAACCGGTCAGAAGAAGGATGAACTTGTGGTAGTGGCGGACCGGTCCTTCCCGCTTCTCGAACCCAGCCTCAAGAAGCTGTACGATGAGAAGATCGTCTCTTTCACAAGAGGATTTTTCAAAACCCTTGGCGGCGCCCCTGTTGTGATGGTTTTCTATTCCGTTGTGACCGATGAGGGTTCTTTCGTCGATACTCAATCCGTTGCCGCGGCCATTCAAAATGTGCTGCTGGCCGCCACATACGAGGGTCTGGGCTCCTGCTGGATGACCAATCCGGTACATCTGAAAGAGGAAGTAGACGAGATAGTGGGCGTTGAAGGGCTGGAACTTATCGCCATTGTTCCGGTGGGCTATCCGGCAAAAGAACCGCCAATACCGCCGCGCAAAGATGGAAGGATAAGTTGGGTGGGGTTTTAGGTGCGACCAATGTCAATTGTGTTTTGAAATTCGAGATTAGAATGGCCGGGGTTTTGGGTGTAATCACTCGCCTTCGCAACCCCCTTTTAGCTTCGCTTCGTGATTCACCAAAACCCCGGCCCTCAGGCGTGGCTCGCGATGACATTTTTGGATCCTGGGTCTTGGGTCCTGGGA
>JBGMRC010000132.1:0-4256 GCA_048061075.1 bacterium
CTTCTTGAGTTTGGTCGCTTCGCGGCTTCAAACAGGAAGGGCCGTGGTGACGGCAAGCCTGAGACCTTTGACTTTCTTGGATTTACGCATATATGCGGTAAGACGAGGAAGGGCAGGTTTACGGTACGCCGTAAGACCATGCGTAAGAGGATGCAAGGGAAGCTTCGGGAACTCAAAAGGGAGTTATGGAGGCGTATGCACCTTCCCGTCCGTGCAGTGGGACAGTGGCTGCGGACAGTACTGTTGGGCTACTATCGGTATTACGGTGTGCCTTACAACATCAGAAGTCTCAGCGCGTTTCGATACCAGGTGATCCGACTCTGGCTACAGACACTTCGTAGGCGAAGCCAACGTGATCGGACAACATGGTCTCGCATTTATCGCCTGGCCGAACAATGTCTTCCACTACCGCGTATTATGCATCCGTTTCCGGAGCAGCGTCTGCGCGTTACTACTTGAGGCAGGAGCCCAGTGCGGGAGTCCCGCTCGCTGGGATCTGTGCGGGGGGTGCCGGGCAACCGGCATTCCTACCGCAACGATTCTCAGGTTTACTTAATTTTACTGAAAAACCTGAGAATCTGAGGTCCGACCCCATTACTTCCTCCCGCTGGCCTTTGGCCAGAGTTTCTTGTTTCTAGTAAAACCCAAATCCAAGGTTTTCCTCTGTACTCTCCCTCCGTCGCTCTTTGAGCTATGGAGGGCAAGCCTGCCCACCGAAGCTTTATGCGAAGGTGGGTGACTCTGTGGTTAAAAAGAAGTTTTTGATTTATAATATTGAAGTGCGAGAATGGCGGAACTGGCAGACGCGCTGGGTTTAGGACCCAGTACCTTACGGTGTGGGGGTTCGAATCCCCCTTCTCGCACCACTTTTCATACGGAATTTATGCAGAGTTCTCGCTCTCAAGTTTCCTGCCAAAGTACTGCTGAATATACCATGCCGATCGCTTGAATAGCAGGAACCGTCAAAACAAAGTAATTTCCCGAGTTAAATGTAAAATCTGACAGGATTTCAAGTATTTACGTATTGCCCTATTGATTGATTTAGGGTAAATTCAGGTTCCAAAATCGACAAGGAGAATCAATACACGCATGAAAATTAATGTTGAAGAAACCAGCTCAGTGGAGCGCAAACTCAACGTAGAGATTCCCTGGGAACAGGTCAAGGAAGAGATCGACCGCGCTCTGGTTCAGATCCGGAAAAAGGCAGACCTGAAGGGGTTCAGGAAGGGTAAGGCGCCCATGGCGATGGTCAGACAGGTATATGCTGAGGACGCCAGGCAGGAAGCCGTAAATACACTGGTGGCAGTTGCTACCCGCAAGGCTCTGGATGAGCACAACCTGGATCCCCTGGGAAATCCATACCTGACGGATGTAAAATCGGAGGATGAAGAACCTCTGATTTTCGAAGCGGTAGTTGAGTTAATGCCCGAGTTCGAACCGGCCGATTACGAGGGGCTGAAACTGGAAAAGCCTGTAAACGAAGTGACTGATACAGAGGTGTCAGACTTCATGGACAGCATGAGAGAGCGACGCGCCGAAACAGTTCCCGTTTTTGAAGACAGGACTCTCAAAGATGACGACGTAGCTGAAATAGACTTTAAAGGCAGCCGAGGAGGAGAACCCGTTACGGGGATGGATGTCAGTAACTACATTGTCAGGCTCGGACGGTCCGAGCTGCTCCCTGGTTTTGAGGAACAGATAGTAGGCATGAAGCCGGGCCAGAACAGGACTTTTGATCTGCCATTTCCCGAGGAGTTCCCGAACCAGGAGCTTGCGGGACAGACAGTTTCATTTGAAGTTACACTGAAACAGATCAAAGAGCTCAAGCTGCCCGACCTGGACGACGAGTTTGTAAAGTCTGTCAGCGAACATGAAACAGCCAAGGATCTCACTGATATGATCCGACAGGATCTGGAAAAATTGAGGGAAGAGGAATCTGAAAAGGCTCTCAAAGCGCACCTCTCGGTGAAATTGGTTGAGGATAACCAATTTGACGTCCCTCCCTCCCTGGTGGACAGTGAACTGCGTTATCTGGTTCAGGAATACGGTGAGAACCTGGTCAGGTCAGGGATGCCCTCTGAAAAGGTCAGGGATGTGATCCTTAAACGTGAAGACCATATGAAAAAAACAGCCGCTGACCATGTCAGGCTGGTCTATGTGATAAACAAGATCGCTGAATCGGAAAATATCCAGGCAACAAGAGAACAGGTGGAAGATCTTATCAGGGACGCTGCTGTGAGGACAGGCCAGGACTTCGATGACCTGCAGAAGAAATATACAGAAGATGGTACTATAAGAGACATTGCTTTCGGGATTGTGAGGGAAGGGGTCTTTAAGCTGCTGATCAAGAAGGCCGACATCAAGGAGATCAAGGTAAAACCTGAAGGTGAAACCGAAAGCAAAACAGACAAGGCCAAACCCAAAAAGAAGTCTGCAGGAAAGAAAAAAAGCGGGAGGAAGAAATGAACCTCATTCCCATGGTTATAGAGCAGACGAATCGAGGTGAGCGGGCTTACGATATCTATTCACGCCTGCTCAAAGACAGGATAATCTTCATGGGCACTGGAATAGACGATAACGTGGCAAACGTGGTGATCGCGCAGTTACTGTACCTCGAAGCGGAGGCTCCGGAAAAGGATATCCACATATATATCAACAGCCCGGGGGGATCTGTTTCTGCCGGCCTTGCCATATACGATACGCTGCGTTACATTAAATCTGAGATAGAGACTATCTGTATCGGCCAGGCAGCCAGTATGGCTGCCCTGATCCTTGCAGCCGGTACTGTTGGAAAACGCATGGCGCTGCCCCACGCGCGGATCATGATCCATCAGCCCATGGGGGGTTTTTCAGGCCAGGCTTCTGATATAGACATCCACGCGCGGGAAATCATCAGGATCAAGAATGAGCTGAACGAAATACTGTCCAGCACAACAGGGCAGCCGTTAGAAAGGATAGAGACGGATACCGACAGGGATTTCTTCATGTCTGGCAAACAGGCAGTGGAATACGGTATTGTTGACAGGGTGATCACAACTCGCACGGCTCGGGAGGACGAAGAGTCGGCCGCTTTACTCTGAATGCAGGGTAAACCAGCAAGGAGGCGGGATGAGCGAGGAAAAAAACAAGGACAGCGGGATTCTTAGATGTTCTTTCTGTGGCAAGACACAGGATGAAGTTCGCAAATTGATCGCGGGGCCCACAGTTTATATCTGCAACGAATGCGTTGATCTGTGCACTGATATCATTGAGGAAGAGTGGGAACGGGAAGAGACCGAGCGCATAACAAAGGGGCTTCTCAAGCCGGAGGAGATAAAGCACGCTCTTGACGAGTATGTGATCGGACAGGAAAGAGCAAAGAGGGTTCTTTCCGTCGCTGTATATAACCACTACAAGCGCATAGAGGCCCGCTCGGACGATGTGGAGCTTCAGAAGAGCAACATCTTCCTGATCGGACCCACCGGTTCGGGTAAGACATTGCTCGCCCAGACCCTGGCAAGGATCCTGAATGTGCCCTTCGCCATTGTCGACGCGACCACGCTCACTGAAGCTGGATATGTAGGTGAGGATGTAGAGAATATCATCCTGAGGCTCCTGCAGAACGCGGATTACGACGTGGGTCGGTCCGAAAAGGGTATCGTATATATCGATGAAATAGACAAGATCGCGCGAAAGAGCGATAACCCGTCGATCACCAGGGATGTCTCCGGTGAAGGAGTGCAGCAGGCCTTATTGAAGATCATTGAAGGAACTGTCGCCAATGTTCCCCCTCAGGGCGGCAGAAAGCACCCGCAGCAGGAATTCATTCCCATCAACACGACCAACATCCTGTTCGTCTGCGGCGGGGCCTTCGTAGACCTCACCTCCATCATCGAAAATAGAGTCGGCAAGAAGAGTATGGGCTTCGGTGCGGATGTGAAAGCAAGAACGGAAAAGGACATTGGCCAGATCCTCTCACAGATGCAGCCGGAGGACCTTATTCGTTACGGTATGATCCCCGAGTTTGTAGGCCGGATCCCCGTTGTTGCTACCCTTCACGATCTGGATGAAGATGCGTTAGTGGCGATCCTTACCGAGCCTAAGAATGCCCTGGTGAAGCAGTACCAGAAGTTCTTCGAATTCGAGGATACAGCTCTGAAGTTCACAGATGGAGCTCTCAAGGCGGTCTCTCTTGAGGCTATTAATCGCAAATCAGGCGCCAGAGGATTGAGGGCGATCCTCGAGGACGTCATGCTGGATATCATGTATGACCTTCC
>JBGMRC010000133.1:0-4252 GCA_048061075.1 bacterium
TTTCCAAGCTCCAGCTCGTGTTTGTCCTGACTACTTTTCCTTCTTCCCGGCCATAACCTTCATTTCAGCCACTTGAGCGGAATTAAATAAGGACGGCTGAGCTTTTTGAGCCAGATATGATCCTGTATGCCTGAGGAACCACTCCTTGAGCGTAAGCCCCTCTTCCTGGAGAGCCTCGTAGAGATCGCTCTTCAACGAAGGATCGATCTCGATGACTATGCGACCTGATTTTCCACGTGCCATGGGCCATGTTATATAACATTCTTACATTACATACCAGCACTTTTTTCAAGTTTCTTACATCATTACTGAGGCTTACGAAGCTTTGTTTATACACTGGATTATAAAAGACTCATAATAAGCTGAGTCTTAATGGATTTTCGAATTTAACGAGGTCAATGGGGTCAGTTCTCGTCATTCAAACATTTTCAGGTGTTCAGATAAAGCATGCTGTATTATGGTAATATCCCATTGTCAAAATTATAGGAGCTTGAACCCATCAGGAAAGGATCCAGCATGAGCACAGACAAAACCAAAACACTCGGACTTGATTTCATCCGCCAGATAGTTGCCGATGATCTGGCCTCGGGTAAGCATAAAACGGTCGTAACGCGGTTTCCTCCCGAGCCTAACGGCTACCTGCACATCGGCCACGCGAAAAGCATCACCCTTAACTTCGGTCTGGCCGGTGAAATTCCAGGAGGGCAGTGTCATCTGCGGTTCGATGACAGCAACCCCGAAACAGAGGATATTGAGTACGTCGAGGCCATCAAGCGTGACGTTAAGTGGCTGGGTTTTAGCTGGGATAAGCACCTGTATTTTGCGTCGGATTATTTCGAAAAGCTTTACGAATTCGCCGTTTCGCTCATCAAGGCGAATAAGGCTTACGTCTGCAGTCTCTCGGAAGAGGAAATACGCAAGTACCGGGGCACTGTAACACAGCCGGGGACCGACAGCCCGTACCGTAACCGCACCGTTGCTGAGAGCCTTGACCTCTTTGAGCGCATGCGCAGCGGTGAGTTCGCCGACGGGAAGCATGTTCTGCGGGCAAAAATTGACATGGCCGCGCCGAACATGAAATTGCGCGATCCACTCCTGTACCGCATCCGTCACGCACCTCACTACCGCATGGGTAACACATGGTGTATCTACCCCATGTACGATTTCACCCATTGTCTGTCGGATGCCATAGAGGGCATTACGCACTCTTTGTGTACACTGGAGTTTGAAAACAACCGCGCGCTATACGAGTGGATCATAGACAATGTTCCTGCTCCGTCCAAACCGCGCCAGATAGAGTTCGCCCGGCTGAACCTGAATTACACCGTGATGAGCAAACGCAAGCTCGTCGAACTGGTAGAGGGCGAGCATGTCTCGGGCTGGGACGATCCCCGTCTGCCAACGATAGCGGGCTTGAGGCGCAGAGGCGTAACACCGGAGTCCATCCGAAACTTCTGTGAACGTATCGGTGTGGCCAGGAAAAACAGCGTTGTGGATATGGCACTTCTCGAAAACAGCATCCGCGACGACCTCAATCTGAAGGCGCCGCGTGTAATGGGAGTCCTGGATCCACTTAAGGTCGTTATCCTCAACTACCCGGAAGGCCAGGACGAGGAGTTGGACGCGCCCTACTTCCCCGACGACCCTCCCACGATGGGATACCGAAAGGTCCCCTTCAGCCGAGAGCTCTATATCGAGCGCAGGGACTTCATGGAAGATCCTCCGAAGAAGTTCTTCCGGCTGGCGCCCGGCAGAGAGGTGCGGCTGCGTTGGGCCTATTTCGTCACCTGTGTGGATGTGAAGAAGAATGAACAGGGCGAAGTGGTGGAGGTGCACTGTACTTACGATCCCCAGACACGGGGGGGCGACTCGCCCGATGGCCGCAGAGTGAAGGGAACTATTCACTGGGTGTCGGTATCACATGCTGTTCCCGCCCAGGTCAGGCTTTACGACCGGCTCTTTAGTGAGCCTATGCCCGACAGCGGTAAGGATTCGGACATTATACAGCACATCAATCCCCATTCACTGGATATCGTTAACGCCGTGGTTGAGCGCAGCCTCGGTGATGCCATGCCCGGGGAACGGTTCCAGTTCGAGCGAACCGGATATTTTTTCACCGATCCCGAAGACCATACAGCTGATAACCTTGTATTTAACCGGATAGTGCCTCTGCGGGATTCGTGGGCGAAGGTTGCGGGTAAGTCGAAATAAAACCGTTGACAAACTAGAGTAAATAGTCTAATAAGAGCATGTATACTAATAAGAGCTATTACTCTAGCTGACATAATTCACAATTGAAAAAATCAGACGAAACAAAAACACGGATCCTGGAAGTATCTCTCAGGCTGTTCAACGCCCTGGGCACAGGTGAGGTGTCCACAAACCACATAGCCTCCACAGCAGGAATGAGTCCGGGGAACCTCTACTACCACTACCGTAATAAGGAAGAGATCATCCGGGAGGTAGTTGAGCGCATGATCGGGGGTATGGAAAAGCTCTGGCAGGCACCGGAAGGCAGCCCCCTGGAGTCGAGGGAACTGAGAAGGAACCTGGCCGGAACGTTTACCCTGATGTGGGAATACCGGTTCTTCTGCCGGGAGATGAACGTGCTCCTTCGCCGGGACGAGCAGTTACGGAACAGGTACCAATCAGCAAGAGACAGGCAGTTCCAGCAATTGAGGACATTCCTGGGAAATCTATTTAAGAAACATGACCTCAGCGATCAGGAATATCCGGAAGTCCTGGACAATTTTATCAGGATCTCACGACTGGTAGGCGACTGCTGGCTTTCCTGCGTAGATGTAGAGGGAAGACCGGTAGACAGTGAGAGGATTGAAGAGGGCGTGGACCTGATGCTGGAAATCTTCCGCCCGTATCTGTATCCGGATGCTTTTTCAGCGTTTGCCAGGAAAACTCCCCTTTAAACTGAATCAAGCAATAGACCGCCAGGCCAGATCTACAGAATTTTTCAGGAGGTTATCCTTTCCACAAGGGGCAGCAGTTTTTGCTTGTAGATATTGTCCCACAGAAAGTTATTTATGACCTGTCTGAACATCCTGTGTAGAGGGAGGTCACCCGTAAACTCCAGTATCGAACGGGCAATATCCTCAGGAGTGTCCTCCAGAGAAAAGAAACGTACATCCTGCCCTCCAACCTCCCTGAAGGGAGGTATCTCGGAACACACAATCGGAAGCTTTGCAAGGCCCGCTTCAAGGAGAGGTATTCCGAACCCCTCAGAGAGACTGGGCATGAACAGGATGTCGGCGATCATGAAAAGATCCCTGAGTATGATACGGTCGGTGGAGAGCTTCTCATCCCTGGGTATCAGGTACTCGGTCAGGAAAAGGATGTCATCCTCGACTTCGATTTCCTTCGCCAGAGACTTGAGGTCTCTGAAGTACTCGAATGTAGACTCCCCATGGGGATCGTATGAGCCGGTCAGAAGCAGCCGCGCCTTTACCCCCAGCTCGTTGATCGCCCTTATTACCTTGATGGAAAGCTCGATGTTCTTGCGTGGATGTAACCTGGATGGCTGGAGAAGGAGCAGATCGGCTTCGAAAAGCCGATTCTCAATAATCAGCTGATCAACTTTGGGATCGAGGTGGAAAAACCCGGCAGGATCGATGCCGTTGGGAATAATGGTAAGGGCGGTTGTGCCGCCGTACAGATCTTCGAACTGGCGCTTTCTCATATCTGAGATGGTTATATAGTGAATTCCGGGATTTGGAACCCTGATGATCTCCCATGGCTCCTCGTAGAGATATTGGGGGTGCTCCTCGTAAAAAAGGAGAGAATCGTGATTCCAGCCCACCACCTCGATAACTCCGGATTCAGCCACTCGATGCAGTGCAAGGGTAAGAGGAAGGTTGTAGGGCATGGTCAGTACGTTGTGGGCGATTAGCACATCCATGTTGAGAAGTGACTCGAACAGGAAGTCGGTAATTTTGTCGGTGAGGATATCCAACTCATGCCGGTTATCACTCATTTTCCTGTGCGCTGCCAGGATATCCGGATCGCGGGAACCGATGATGGGATTTATGAGGATCTGGTACTGATCCGTGAATTTGCCGCCGCTCCCGGCGATTACCATCACGGAATGACCATGCCGGTGAAATACAGAGGCCTGTTGATAAAGGACCTCCTCAACTCCGCCTACAACAGGGGGACATGAGTAATGTAGAAACGCTATGTGCTTGAGGGTATCCATAGCCACACTCTATAGTAAGGGTTCCGGTAAAAGTCCCTTCGCCTT